>DATNCZ010000331.1:0-10301 GCA_035553335.1 Gemmatimonadaceae bacterium | reverse complement strand
CTGATCCTGGATCAGCCGGCCAGTGCAGCCTCGCACTGCCACTCTACTCTGTACAACTCGGCGGGAATGTATGCAGTCATCCGCTCATCCGAAGCCGACACGCCCTCGTCACCGGACCCTTTGAGATACCATGCTGCGAAGAATGGTTCCGTGAACCTGCTGCGCGGCACCCTCAACGGGCTGGCAGCTCAGCCTGGTAGAGGCCCAGGAGCACTCGGTAGTCTGCCTCACCGAGGAGGTCACGGAGGGCGTCCGCTTGTCGGACGTGAACTTGAAAGAGGCGACTGGCGCCTATGCTGTCGGTGGATTGATGGTAGAGCTCGGCCCATCGCGCTAGGTCGCGCCGCGCGCGCTCGACTGCCCACGAGTCAGAGGATAGCCACCAGAGCACGTCGCGTATCGACAACGGCCGTGTATCGAGCTGGTCCGTGGTGAACACGAGTTGGATCGGCCGATCCGAGGTCCTGCAACTGAGAGAAACCAACCTGTGCCACTCGAGCTCGTCAGCACTGGCGGTGACATCCCGCGGCGCTGCGTTGATATCGGCAGCCGAGAATTCAAGGCCGCGGGATCTCGCGAATTCGCAAAAGGCGTCTGGCTGATCAGAACCCATGGAGCGCTCGTCGACGTGAACCGGAGGACGATATTGTGACGTGCCTCGATGGTCCAGAGATGCCTTACTCGTCGGCATCCCGTCCAAGTACCGCGTCGCGCGCCATCCGCCGCAGCTTGCCCGCAATCGAAAAGCGCTCCGCCGACAGCGTCGAGCGCAGTCGTTCGAACTCCGGAGGCGCAAGACGTCGAAGCGCTTGACCCAATCGCCACTCGATACGCTCCAGACTCGCCGTTCCTCCGTGCGATGACCGGAGGGCGTTCAAGCGAGACCGTGCCGCATCGAGTTCTGCGTTGCTCCGCTCTCTGACGTTATCGGCAGTCGGCTCTGACCTCGCGAATGAACCGTCATGCCTCTCTGGGCTCGTAAGGTTTTTCAAGTCGCGTCGCGCTGCGATGAGATTCGCGCCGTGTCCTGCCGCCTCTTTGGCGGCCTCTCGAGCGGAGCTGTGATCAAGAATGTCCCGGCGCCAAAGGCTGCTCTCGCGAGTCGCAATCAACCGACCAAAGCTCTCCGGCTGCTCGCGCATCTTCGTTACAGCGACCCGCTCGCCTTCACGCTCAGCGCATTGGAGGAATGCTTCAGCAGAGGCGCGCGGTTCGACATACGCTCGGCGCAGCGCCGATTCGAAAGGCGTCCGCGCTTTCTCTTCCCGTGCGATGGCAGTCTCGATTTGCGCGCGACGAGACTCGGCTGCCGCGACCTCTCGTTCAGCGGCAAACCGCTGTTCAGTAGCCGCCTTCGCGCGATCGAGCTCGTCGAACTGCTTTTCGATGCTTGATACTCGGCTTCTCGACGTTGTCGCGGTCATCCCATCTTCGCGCTGTGCTACGGCACTTGGCGATTCGACGGCACGTGCAACATTTGGCGAGACGTCCACGGACGCACGCACCGGGCGAAGATTGAGTTGGCTCTCTTCCTCTCTCAGTACGCGCTGGATCGCTGGGTAGTCCTGCCAACGATCCCAGGCGCGGCCAGTCTCGGGATGAATGCGATTGACGAGAATGTGCAGATGTGGATGAGCGCGATCTGCGTGCGCAACAATGATCGCCTGGTATTGATCGAGCTTGAGCTCCTTGAGGACGCGATCCGCGACATGTTCCATTGACTTGCGATCGACGGCATCGCCGGGATCGAAGCTCAGCGCGATGTGATACACGGGCTGCGAGACCCGCACATTCTGTGACGCCGTCGCGCGCATGATCTTCGCTGCGAGTTCCGGTTCATCCGTCGGTAGGTTGCGCGCGCTCGTCCACGCCACGCGTCCTTCCTCGACCTTGTCTCGCCCGACGACGAGGTATCGCCCAAGCGCGGCGAAGCTGCGGCTACTGCTCGAGACCGCGATCATCGACGGTCCTACTCGATGTTCCGAATGAGATCGAGCAACTCCTCCACGGCTTTGCCGAAATCCGCGGACGCAGGTAGCCCAGTGGCCATTGCTAGATCACGCAGCGCGCAAAGCCGCGTCGCTGCCTGCGACAGCCGATGAACTATCGTTTGACTCGTCGACGTCGCGCCCGCCGCGCGCTTCCGCGTCCCCAGAGACACCTCGCGGATGTAGCAGGCAACGGGCTGGCCGACCGCGCGCGCTCGTGCGTTCACCCGCTCGAGCTCGGCCGGCGTGAACCGAATGAGCTTCTTGCACGACCGCGTTGTTCGCTGGGTACTGAGCTCCACGTTCATCAGGCGCCGCCGCTCCGACTGTCGATTACTACGAACCCGTACTTTGACCGCATTTGGATCGTTCTGCCTTTACGCCATGGCGGCCTCGAGTGGACGGATTTTCTCTTGCGAACCCCATCCAACGCGCGCAGAAGTTGGCTTTCGCGCCGCGCATCGTTTACAGGTTCATACTGAGAGGCAGTCGGAGGCATTCGGTGAAGCTTGGCGCGAAAGCGAACATCCGGCCCACGGGCGATGTCACCGCCAGCGAATTGGCGGCGTTCAAGTACTGCGCGAAAGCGTGGCATCTCGAACGCGTCTCCGGCGTTCGACCCGACGCGATCACCGAGTTGCGGCGTGATGCCGGCACAGACAATCACCACGCGCATGGTGCCCAGGTCCACGCGGGCAGTTGGCTCGCGCGGTATCGGTGGCCCGCGACGCTCACGCTGCTTCTGATTGCGCTCCTGCTCTTCGGAGCGGCGCTTCGCATCTGATCCTTATGGTCCGCCTTGTCCTTCTCGGTGGTGCCTTTGTAGCTCTCGCGGCGGCGTTCGCGATTCCGTTCGTCCTGGCCACGCTCCGGAAAAAGACCGGGTTCGCGTTTGGCGTCACGGGCGCAGCACGTGTGATCGCATCGGATGTAGGGATCGGTCCAGAGCTGATTCTGCGGGACGATGAGCTTGGGCTTTGCGGCAAGCCCGACTATCTCCTCGCGTCAGGCGCCGAGGATCGACTCGTTCCGTTCGAGGTCAAACCGAAGCGTCGAAGTGCCAGACTATACGACTCCGATCGCATCCAGATCGGCGCATACCTCCTCGCACTGCGAGCAACTGCCGACGATCGCGCATCGAGAGTCGGATATGTGCGCTATCAGACCGGGACCTTCGAGGTGGCCCTGACTCGGGATCTCGAAAGGGAGATTCGTCAGTTGATCGCCACGATGCGTCGCGCACGGCAAGTTGCCGTTGTCCACCGGAGTCACAACTCGCCAGCTCGGTGTCGCGCGTGTTCGGTTCGACATCACTGTGACGAGGCCTTGGGTTAGCCTGCGCTGACACTCCCCGAACCCGTGCAATAGTTCGGTACGCGCCTTCGGCGGACAGCATGGCAACTTTGCTGTCATGCGGTTCCCGCCTCCTCAGAACGGCTATCAGCCACGTGAAGTACTCCTGACTGGGGAGGCAATCGGCGTCGGCCTGACATGGCCTGTTGCTGCCTGGCGCGCTTTGGCCGGCCGTTGCGCCTCTCTCGGCCATTCGAGAAGGAGAGGCGACATGAGCACCTCAGTTCGCGCAGCTCGGACGTCGAGCGACATCAACAACCGCACACGACTATTGGCGGCCGCCCCAATCGTGGCGGTGTCAGAAGAGCTGGAACAACATGTTGGGGAGTTGAGGCGACTGGCACCAACGAGCGATGCCACCACAGCGCTGACCTTATACCGCGACAAGCTGGCGGCCGCGCTTGTGCGAGCGAGGAACGTGGAACTCTTCGTCGCCGTCGACGTCGCCGCTGCGATTCTTGGTAAATCGCCAAGTGGCGTCACGTATCTCTGTCGGACCGGTGCGCTCAACGCCAAGAAGGTCGGCGGTGTCTGGCAGATCGATCGAGCCGACTTGGAGCGCGTACGCACCGATGGTGCTGTTTCGCCAGTGACGCCCCCTGTCGGCCGTGCCGACTGACATCTCGGAGCGTCATGCCAAGGAAGCGTCGTTCGAAGGTCTGGCAATACCAGAAGGGTGAGTACTCCAGCACTGTTACTGCGGTCGAGCGCGCCGATCGTGGACGAACGATCGAAGTCCGCTGGTGGGTGCCCTCGCTCAAGAAAGTTCACAGACGCTCGCTCGGCTTCGGTATCCGCGACGAGAATGGCGTAATCGTCCGCGAGCTAGAACAAGAGGCGGTCCGACAGACGCAGGCGATTTACGATTCATTGATGGCCGGGCGCTCGCCACTTGAAGCGCCTCAGAACGAACAGGGACCGCTCACTCTGCAAGAAGGATTCGATCTCGCAACGACCGTCCCGTCCGGTCTCTACGTCGTTGAATCCGCGCACTTGAGAGACATGCGACGTGCCGCGCGCGATGTCGTCGCGATTATCGGCCGCACGGCCCGCGGCGAACCGCGCATATGGGACTCGCTGAACAACGCGGCCGCTCGCGAACTGTGGCTCGGCCTTGCGAAGCGATACAGAGCCAAGGAGCTCGGCGGTCCGGCCTGGACAGAGCGATGCATTGTCGCGCTCATTCAGGTTTCACAATGGCTCGTAGCTGAGGAACGTATCTCGCGCGGTCTGGTCATGAAGAAGCAGTGGCGCGAGCAATTTCGCCGCGAATGGGAGCAGTTCACCGGAGAACGCATTACGAAGTCGACGCCCCGCCACAGCGAAGAGGAAATCCGCCGCATCTTCGCTGCGTTGGACCACCCCGACGTCGATCCGCGACTTGCCCTCGCATTGGAGCTCGGGGCCGAGGCACGCCTCGGACAGGTGAGACGCCTGATGCGTAGCGACGTCGATCTCTCGGAGATTGGTGCGTTCAAGCTCGGCCGAGTCGTCGTGCACGGGTCGGGCAAGAAGCTGGGCGTCGTTCGCGATCTGACTCCCGAAGAACGAGGTGCGATCGATCGCGCACTCGCGGGCTATCTTCGCGATCTCGAAGAGGCGTACCAGGAAGAGCTGCGCGAAGATTATCCGATGTTTCCGGCCGGGCGGCTCTGCTATGACGTCGCGCCGAGCCGCGTCCCGCGAAGAAAGACCGTCGGAACACCTACTCGCCGAGCGAAGCTCTCAGTCGCGAAGTCGCCGATGGACGACCGGACGCTCAACGACCATTTCCATGCGCTCGAGCGAATTGCCAAGGTCGATGTCATCCCGGGCCGCGGCTGGTACGGCATCCGGCGTCGCGCGACCGACGTGTATGAGGATTACGAGAAGGACGAGCGCGTACTCAACGACCAAACGGGGCACAAGAAGTCAGAGACGCGGCGCGAGGTCTATCAGGAACGTGAGCGTGAAACGATTCGAGCGCGATCGGCGGAAACTCGCCGTCGTGTCCGCGCAAATGCATTCGGTCAGCATCTCGTACCGGAAGCGCCCAAGTCGAATGGTGAGAGCTAGACAGAGCCATCACGACTGCGCTACGAAGGGGACCGCTCCACTCATCGCGCGAACACACGACAAAGCCGTCGGATCTTCTGCGCGCTCTACCAATCCGCCTGATGAGGGTGCACGGGGCTTGACCCTCCACCATGGTATAGGTCCTATCCTTCAAACGACCGTGCCTCCGCCCTAGCCCTATTCGCCATGGATCTTTCGCGCGCACTCTTCCGTGATGCCGTCCGACTGCTCGCCTATTCGACACGCTCGCTCACACGTCGGCCGATTCTCACGATCGTCGCCGTCCTGACTCTCGGCCTCGGTATCGGCGCGAACACCGCGATGTTCTCGCTCATCAACGTCGTGTTTCTGAAACCGTTGCCGTTCCGCGAGGCGGAGCGCCTTGCGATGGTGATGAGCACGCGCTCGGACCAGCAACTCGATCAAGGCTTCTCGTCATATCCCGATTTCAAGGATTTGCGGGACCGGACGAAAGCATTCTCGGGCTTGGCCGCGCTGTGGACGTTCGCGAACGGCGACGTCAATCTCAGCGGGGGGACTGAGCCGCAGCGCGTCTCCGTCGCGCGAGTGACGCCGGACTTCTTCACCGTACTCGGAATCCGTCCGCTCTACGGTCGGAACTTTCAGGAAGAGGAAACGATCGTCGGCAATCACCGCCGCGCGATCCTCAGCTATGGTCTCTGGCGCCAACAGTTCGGTGGAGACACGTCGCTTGTGGGCCGAAGCGTCATGGTCAACGGCGTGCCTTATACCGTCGTGGGAATCATGCCGTCTGACCTGGCGACACGCGCCGTGCACATTCTCGGAACTGATGTCCAGCTCTGGCGCCCCTTAGTTCCAGACGACAACCAGACGGGTGGTCGGGCAAGCCGCAAGCTCCGGGTAGTGGGTCGTCTCGCGCCGGGCGTTTCCCTCGCGCAAGCGCAGGCCGAGCTTTCGTCAATCGCCATCCGCCTCACAGAGCTCTATCCCGACACCAACCGCAACGTTGGCGTGCAAGTCGCTCCGTTGCGTGAACAGATCGTGAAGGACGTCCGACGAGGCTTGTTGTTCCTCTTCGGCGCCGTGGCGTTGGTTCTGCTCGGCGCCTGTGCGAATGTCGCGAATCTACTTCTTATCAAGGCTGCCAGCACGCGCAAGCAGCTTGCGGTGCAATACGCGCTCGGCGCCTCACGCAGGCGACTTGTCGCTCAGGTGTTCGCCGAGGCGCTTCTTCTCGGCGGGACTGGTGCGGTAGTCGGCACACTATTGGCGTTCGGGATCGTGCGCGCGTTTGTGGCGTTCGGACCAGGCGACATCCCATTGCTGTCGGATGCTCGTATCGACGTCGCGGTACTCAGTTTTGCGATCTTCGTCACGCTCATCGCCGTGTTTCTTGCGGCACTTCTACCTGCGTGGCGCGCTGCCCAGCCCGACAACGCCATCCTACTTCGCCAGAGCGCGAGCCGAGTGCGCGGGCGCGACGATCGTCGTGCGATGCGGGTTCTGACGACGACGCAGATCGCGCTTGCGATGCTACTGCTCACTGTTGGCGGTCTTCTCATTCGGAGCTTCGACGCGCTACTACGAGTCGATCCAGGAATCGATCCCGTGGGTGTGCTCACCTTCCAGATCGAGCTACCGATGGCATCGACCGCGCCGTATCCGAGTCAACCGCAGCGCGACGCCTTCTTTGGAACGCTGCTCCAACGTATCGGAGCTGTTCCCGAGGTCACTGGAGCAGCGATCGCCAGTTCGCCGCCGATGGAAGAGGAACCGAACGAATCGTCGCTGCGGCTCCCTGACGATCCACCGGGCACCGTTCGTCAGGCCGCATTTCGCATGGTGTCGCCAAACTACTTCTCGCTCCTACGAATACCCATTCTCGCGGGGCGATCGTTTGACGCCACCGACGTGCGCTCAGCCCCCGACGTTGTCATCGTGAGCAGCGCACTTGCGCGCGCGATCTGGGGAAAGGAAAACCCTGTCGGCAAGCGCATCGCGCTTTCGTCGCAGCACGAAGCGGAGGTGATCGGCGTTGTCGGTGATGTGCGCATTGCCGGATTGGCGTCCGAACCCGGGCGTACGGTCTACCTGGCGACAACGCAAGGCACGTTCAACTTCATGACACTGCTCGTGAAGACGCGCAAGGATCCGATCGCGCTCGTCCCCGCTGCTCGGAAGCTCGTGCTCGAGCAAGACGGCGCCGTTCCGCTGCATCACGTCCGTACGCTGGACGAGATCGTTGCTGCATCCGTTGCTCATCAGCGTTTCCAGATGCTGCTCGTGACAGCCTTTTCCGCATTGATGCTGGTACTCGCCGTTGTCGGGATTTACGGTGTCACCGCGTACGCCGTGAGCGAGCGAACCAACGAGTTGGGTGTTCGAGCGGCGCTCGGGGCGACCGCGGCGGATATTCGCCGCCTCGTGCTGGCGGAAGGTTTGCGACTCGCCGGCGCCGGGATCGTCGTCGGCGCGCTCGCGGCGCTCGCAGCGAGCGGCGCACTGTCACGCTTCGTCTTTCACATCAGTGCGATCGACCCGCTGTCTTTTCTCATTTCGCCGCTGGTTCTCGCCGCAACGACTCTCCTGGCAACGTTCCTCCCGGCATGGCGGGCGTCACAGATCGACCCCGTTTCGGCGCTCCGGGCCGAATGATGGAGATCACCCACGCTGACGCTAGCGATGTGCTCCAGAGACGCTTTTCAAGGCTTCGGCATGTGAGGCGAAGCGGTCCGGGTCCAGATGCAGTTCCGGGGGTCCTGCGCTGAGCTGATGCTCCCACCACGTCGGTTTGGGTGGCACGTCACCGTGCCACGCTGCGTCACGGTCGAAGAGCATCCACGTGTCCCATGCCGCCGCCGGAAGCCCGAGTAGCGGTTTGAACGCACTGCCGACGAGCATACCACCGTCCCAATAGTGGTGTGCCCGAGCATCAGGCACTAACGCCGTCGCGCTCGCGACGTGTTTTTCCTGCGCACCAAGTTGTGGCGACCAGACGACGTACACGGCGATACCCGTCGAACTGTCCTTCTTCAACCACGAGTTCGTCAGCGCAACTGCGCCTTTCATGCACTCCGCTCAGGTGGGTGAGGCGAGGAAGATCGCTCGCACCTTACCCGAATCCGCATTGAACGCCACACGTAACGGATCAGTTGTAGAGAGGGTCTGGTGGGATGTTTCTCGTGCGGATCGGTTGCAGGCCGAAATCGCGAGACCAAGGCCAGCGGCGACAATCAGAGAACTCGGAAGACGCATGATGTCAGGTCCGGTAAAGTTGACTAGCGGCTGAGCAGGCGGGGCCTATTGTGGCAAGAGAAGTCGCACCATGAACGAGGCGGTCCAGCTTACGACTCCGATCCATAAGGCGACTCTCGCAACGACAGGCAGAACGCGTCCCCGCTTTGGCACATCCCCCAAGTCGCACGCCGGCCGCGGCCGATAGACGACCCAGAATCCGCCGGCGAGCGCCAGCGCCGCCGCCCCCAGAATCCACCACCCATAGGGCTTGAGACCTGCGGCCCACACGGCGCCGCTCGCGCCGAGCGCGCCCACGATCAGCGGAGCGATCACGGGACTGACGCAGCAGGATGCGGCGACAAGCGTCATGAGCGCAGCGCCGACGCCGGTCGTCGCCGCGCCGAGCGCGCCGATCTCGCGCGATGCACCGTGCTTCCGAGAGGTCGGCTGCATCGACGGGCGACTGATGATACTCACGCGATCTCCTCGGCCGGTTGCGTGCCGTTGATCGCCTTCAGAATGAGCTCGACAGAAGGCGCGCCGCAGATGCAGCCACAATCGTCACGATAGATCCGACAGGAGTTCGCGTCTGCTTGAGCCATCGAGCCGGTACCGCAGCCCACGTCGCGACCGTCGACGAGCACGGACGGAGAGCCCAGCGAACGAAGCTCCGACGGAGTCGCCGGATCGGTGCAGTCCCATTCTCGCCAAACAACAGGCGCGCCTATCGCAGCGAGTGCTCCCCGAATGGCGACGCGAGCACGCTCCACGTTTGGACATTCGGGGTCGAATACCAACTCGATCCGAAGATGTGACGATTGGTGCGCCTCGCCAACATGGTCAGTCACGATTTCCCTCCTCACCGCCCAGGGCGGCCAACAACGGACAACTCTCGAGTGACCGATCGCGGCACGCGTGAACGTACTTGGCCAGCGCCGTGCGCATCCGCCGCAAATCCTTGATCTTGTCATCGATCCGGCCCAGCGTCAGACTCGCGCGCTTCTCCACAGTGCTGCATGAGCGAACCGATTCACTTTGAAGTGCGAGCAGGTCGCCGATCTCTTGGAGCGTGAAGCCGAGATCCTGCGCCCGGCGAATGAATCGAACCCGCTGAACATCATCGGTGCCATACTCACGGTACCCGGAAGCACGCCGGCTCGGTGGTGTCAGGAGTCCGCGGCGTTCGTAGTAACGCAACGTCTGGATATTCACGTCGGCCTGCGCCGCGATTTCACCAATTCGCATCTCGTACCTCGACTGCGCTCTCGGAGTGCGTTCAACAGTACACCCTATACCATGGTACAACGTCAAGCCCGGGCCGTCGCTGCGATCAGTGCGTCACCGATCTGGTCATCCGCAGAGAGCGACCGCTGCGCACACTTCCGCTAGACTGTCGTTTGTGAGCCTCGGCATTCCGTCACTCGAGCTCCCGGTCGAAACCGCTGGGGACTTCGTTCCGCCGCTCAAGGATCTTGACCTCGCGCTAGCAGCGGAGTCGAGACACGTCTAGGCCTCGTCTAGGCCCTCTCTAGGCGGTGCTTGCGGGTCGCGGACATCGGGCACGGCGCGCGCGGCCGGCCCAGCCGATAACGGACAGCGCGATCCGAAGTGCAAGACGGCCCCGTGACGGCCCGCCGCGGCGCCTAGCGGGCGCCAAACTTACACCAGAACTTACACCAAGCCCCA
>DATNCZ010000330.1:0-8418 GCA_035553335.1 Gemmatimonadaceae bacterium | reverse complement strand
GGAATCGACCGTCGGTCGCACCGGTCGACATCACCGGAACCACGAGCACGTTTGAGCCGAACATGTCGTGAGTGATCTTCGTCACGGCGTTCATCAGCTCCGGCGTCAGAGGACTCGGGGCAGCCCTGGCCGTCGGCAGCGGAAACAGTGGCGTGATCCTGACGCCGGTGTCGGCGATGACTCTGGCGAGCGTCGCCTGGACCTCCTGAGGGTCCTGCGTCGGGACGATGCGGCAATTCACATTTGCAGTGGCAGTCTGGGGAAGTGCGTTGTACGCATGTCCACCCGCGAGTCTCGTCGCGACACAGGTGGTGCGCAACATCGAGTTGTAGCGTGGATCCGCGGAGAGTGTCGCTGCTGCCGCACTATCGTTTGGGTTCGTGACCATTGCACGCATCGCCGCACCAGCCGCTGACGTGTCCGACGCGCCCGTCTGACTCAGGTATGCGCGCGACACCTCGTTCAGCTCGACGGGAAACTGGTAGTGCTCGAGTTTGAGAAGCGCGTGCGCGAGCTCGTAGATCGCGTTGTCCGGACGCGGCACCGACGAGTGGCCACCGCTGTTGGTTGTCGAAACGGTGAAGTGGACCGAGACTTTCTCGGCTGCCTGAACGTTGTTGGAGAACGGCTTGCCGTTGCGAATGGACCCGCCGCCACCCTCGTTTATGGCATAGGCCGCGTCGATCAGATTCTTGTGGTTCGCGACCAGCCATTCGACCCCGTTCGCGTCGCCGCTTTCCTCGTCCGATGTGAGCGCCAGGATCACGTCGCGATCCGGCTTCCAACCCGCCGCCTTGTCGCGCAGAAGATTCGCGACGAAGATCGATGCCATCGCCTTGTCGTCACTGCTGCCACGCCCGTAATAGTAGCCGTCCTTCTCGGTGAGAATGAACGGATCCATGCTCCAGTCCGAGCGCAGCGCCGCAACGACATCCAGATGCGCCAGCAGAAGCAGCGGCTTCTTGTCGTGACCAGTTCCGCGATAACGCACGACGAGATTGGCCTTCGTCGGATGCCCCTCCGGCGTCAGGATCTGGACGTCGGCCGCGGGAAAGCCGGCAGCGCGAAAGCGAGCTGCCATCGCGTCGACCGCCGTCGTCACCGAGCCGACGCTGTCCGCAGTGTTGATCTCGATCAGCTGCTTGTAGATGTCGTGCGCCCGGGCCTGATTGGGCGTGAGCGGCGTCTGTTGGGCACGGACGGAGGCGGGGCAGAGTCCGGCCAGCATCGCTGCAGTTACTGCCGCGGATACCATGGTCGTACGAACGAAAAGAGAGCGCATCGTGGTTTCCCTGTGTGAGCCGCGGACGTAGCGAGAGATGGTAATGTTGATCGTGCTGGTCGGGTTGTCAAACGACCGCCCAGCGATCAGCTTCCGACGGGACACCAATTCGATCAAACCAGAGATTCCAATGCCCACGACTCGTGGCTACGCTGCCAAATCTGCAACTCTTCCGCTGGAACCATTTTCATTCGAGCGCCGCGAACCTCGCGCGCACGATGTGGTCATCGACATCGCATACTGTGGCGTCTGTCACAGCGACATCCATACGGCGCGCAACGAATGGGGCGGCACCGTCTACCCCGTCGTACCAGGTCACGAGATAGTCGGCCGCATCGTACAGGCCGGGTCGGAAGTCAAGCGATTCGCGGTCGGCGACCTCGCGGGTGTCGGGTGCTTCGTGGACTCGTGCCGGGAATGCGATAGTTGCCGCGACGGCGAGGAGCAATTCTGTGAGCGGCACCTCGTGATGACCTACAACAGCGTCGAGCACGATGGAAAGACGCCGACTTACGGCGGCTACTCGTCCCGGATCGTGGTCGACGAGAATTACCTGCTCACGATTCCGGACAATCTTCCGCTCGAAGGAGTCGCACCGCTGCTGTGTGCCGGTATCACGACCTATTCGCCACTTCGTCGCTTCAAGGTCGGACCCGGCCAGCGGGTCGGTGTGGTTGGATTGGGCGGTCTCGGTCACATGGCTGTCAAACTCGCCTCTGCGATGGGTGCGCACGTTACGGTGTTGAGCACCTCCAGATCGAAGGAACAAGATGCGCGCCGCCTCGGCGCCGATGACTTCGTCGTGACGAAGGATCCGAAGAATCTGGCGCCCCTGGCCGCGACTTTCGACTTCATAATCGACACGGTATCGGCGCCCCACGATCTGAACATGTACCTCGGCCTGCTCAAGCGACACGCGGCGATGGTACTGGTCGGTGCACCCCCAGAGCCAACGGCTGTTGCGTCGTTCTCACTCATCATGAAAGGCCGGATGCTGGCAGGCTCTCTCATCGGCGGAATTCGCGAGACGCAGGAGATGCTCGATTACTGTGCGCAGCACGGAATCACGTCCGACGTCGAAGTAATTCCGATTCAGGATATCGAGCGCGCGTACGATCGCACTGTCAAGGGTGACGTTCGTTATCGATTCGTGATCGACATGAAGTCGCTTGCGTAGCTGCCGGGTTGGTTGCCGGTGCAGTTATCGCTTGCAGTAACCAACAGATATCGCCTGAATGGTTTCCGGCTTTAGCGCCGGCTTTCGCGCAGGCTTTCGGGCGATGCTGTCGGGACTCAGCGCTATCGAGTCGGTCGCAAATTCGACGCCGCACAGGCGGCTGAGTGTGGCTATTTTTGCGGCGCCGCGCGTCACGATCGTCGCTCCTGAATCAGCGGCAACAGTCGCGAATGGCGTCCCGACGGCTATACCACCGGTAGTGTGTGGCCCCGTGTGTGTTATGAATACCCTTCGCAGCGTGTCGTTCTGGAATGTGAGCGTCACCGTATCCTTGCCCATGCCGCGGACGACGATGATATCCTCACTGTCGCGGCCAGCGCGTGCGCTGATCGCGTACACGAACGACATCACCGGCCGTCTCCACTCGCCGACGTGCAGCGGGCCAACGGCTTCCCGACGGATGATCGAATGATCTCCTTCCATCAGGGGGCCTTCGTCCGCCGGCTTGGCTACCGGGCCCGTGTCAGTTGTGCGTTGCGCAACGGTCTGCCCGGAAGGAGTGGATGACGCGCCTTTGGTGACGTCCTTCGCCCCGCCACCGCACGCCACAAATCCAGATACCGCCGCGATGCCCATCGCCCGGATTCTGGCGCGCAAGACCGCACGCATCATTTCCGTCACGCCCGCTCGCGGGCCTTCTGTGCGCGCTCGGCGCCATACTGGCGTCCGTAATTCGACGACGCCCAGATGACCAACAGGACTGCGCCGACCACGACGTAGTAAGGCCTCGCGACTCCGTTCCAGTGTACGATCCATGGCAGGACTATAAGCACGATTCCGACCACCAGCTCTATCATGCCATGATTTCGGAGCGAGAGCGGCTTGTGTCCCGTGTCGGGGAATTTCGTCGACAGCGTGACGATGAGATGGATTGCCGCCAGAACGTACGACACGATCGCCGGAGGCCCGCTCAGACCGAGCAGGATGGGAGCCGCGATCAGGCCGATCACGGAAACCATGTCGAGTGAACGGTGCACGGAGGCCGGTATGAGTTTCATCTGAGATCCTGGTGGAGACGCTTCCAACATACCAAATCTGCGCCGAACTGGCGCGGCCGATCGCCGTACCGGCTTGTGGAGGCTCACGCCGGCAGACACGTTATGGCATGTCAAAATCCTTCGACCTGCGTGCCGCGGCGCATCAGGCAATGCTGGATAACGGCTTCATCCCCGACGTGCCAGCGCAGGTTACGGCCGAGGTGGCCGCCGCGATCGAGCCGAACGGCGCGGTGGCGGCCGGCGTGTTCGACCTTCGCGATCTGCCCTGGTCATCGATCGACAACGATAACTCCCGAGATCTGGACCAGCTGGAGATCGCGGAAAAGCTTCCCGATGGAACCGTGCGCGTCCGCGTCGCCATCGCGGACGTCGACACCACCGTGGCGAAGGACTCGGCTACCGATCGCTTTGCGAGCGCAAACTCGACATCGGTGTACACCGGGATCATCACGTACCCGATGCTCCCGGACCGACTGTCGACCAATCTCACCTCGCTCGGTCAGGACGACGATCGAATGTCGGTGGTAATCGAATTCGTCGTTGCCGCGGATGGAAGCATCGTGTCGCACAACGTGTACATGGCGCGCGTCTTCAATCACGCCAAGCTCGCTTACAACAACGTCGGTGCATGGCTCGACGGCAGCGCGAGCCTGCCGTCCAGCGGTACGGCAGCAATTCAGGATCAACTTCGCCTTCAGGACAGCGTTGCACAGGCGCTCCGTGCCGTCCGCGCCCGGAATGGCGCGCTGGATCTCGAGACGATAGAAGCGGAGCCGGTGGTGCATCCGGACAATTCGGTGGACGTCGAGCTGGTGCAGAAGAGTCGCGCTGGCCGCCTTATCGAGGATTTCATGATCGCTGCCAACGTGGCGATGGCGCGATTTCTGGACGAGCACAATTCGCCGACGATTCGCCGCATCGTGCGATCGCCGGAACGATGGAATCGGATAGTCGCGCTCGCCGCCAAGCTTGGAACGACGCTTCCGGACCAGCCGGATTCGCTGGCGCTGTCCGAATTCCTCGTTGCACGACGGAATGCCGATCCCGACCACTTCGCCGATCTGTCGCTCACAGTCGTCAAGCTGATCGGGCCCGGTGAGTACGCCGCGCACGTGCCGGGCGAAACGGACGTCGGTCATTTCGGTCTCGCAACCAATGACTACACCCACTCGACCGCGCCCAACCGCCGCTTCGCGGATCTGGTTACGCAGCGACTTCTAAAGGCCGCGCTGGCGGGAAAGCCGTCGCCCTACACGCGGGACGAGCTCGTGGCGATCGCCGCGCACTGCACCGAACGCGAGGATAGCGCGCGCAAGGTCGAGCGTCAGGTGCGCAAGTCGGCTGCCGCGGTCTCGATGTCGTCCCGCGTAGGCGAGGACTTCGATGCGATAGTAACAGGCGTCAATCCGAACGGCACCTTCGTCCGTCTGATCCACCCGCCGGTGGAAGGGCGAGTCCTGCGCGGTGAGGCCAACCTGGACGTCGGAGACAGAATACGGGTCCGGCTCCTGTCCACCGATCCGAACCGCGGCTTCATCGATTTTTCCGCGGAATCGCGCAACGGCGCCACTCACTGATCGCGGCGCTCTGGTCACCCGGCTGACCCGGAGTTACGATATCCGGATAATCCTCCGACCTCCGAACAACTCAGCGATGCCAAACAGACGCATCTCGGCCGTGGCCATGCACATTGCGAGCGTACGCTTCGTATCCACGCTCACGCTTACCATGATTGCGGCAGGAATCGGCGCGCCCTCACTCCGCGCACAAGCGACGACCGCCAGCTCTGCGGTACCGATTCCGCCAGTACTCAAGGTCTTCGATCCCTCGTTTATAGATACGACGGCCCATGCGTGCCGCGACTTTTTCGCGTTCGCCAACGGCGCGTGGCTCAAGCGCGATACAATCCCCGCGGCATTTTCGACGTCGGGTGTCGGCAAGGACATGACCGACGCGAACGAGCTGGTAGTGCGCTCGGTTCTGGACGAGGCGATGGCATCGCGCCACAGCGAGCCGGCGAACAGCACTCGCGCAAAGCTTGGCACTTTCTACGCAACGTGCATGGACTCGACGCTCGCTGAAAAACAGGGCGTGAGCCCGATTCGCGCACAGCTCGACGGCATCTCCGCGATCAAGACGCGCAGCGAGCTCGTACGACAGATTGGCGAGTTGCAGAAATCAGGCGTCGGAGCGCTCTTCGAATTCGGTCCCGGTGCAGATCCGAAGGACGCGAACCACTATATAGTGTGGGTCAGCCAGGGCGGGCTCGGCATGCCGGATCGTGACTACTACACGAAACCGGATCCTGCGTCGGATTCGCTCCGCAGGAAATACGTGGCCCACGTCGAACGGTCGCTCGTGCTCGCTGGTGAATCAGCCGCTGACGCAGCGACCGACGCACAGCGTGTGATGAAGTTGGAGACGGAGCTCGCAAATGCATCGATGACACGCGTAGCGATGCGCGATCCAAACGCGACCTATCACAAGACGGCGCTCGCGGATCTTGAGCGTACAGCGCCGGCGATCGAGTGGCCGAGCTATTTCCGGACCGTCGGACTCACCGTTCCGGTGCAGTTCGTCAACGTCGCGCAGCCGGAGTTCATTCAGAAGGCGAGCGCTCTCGTCCAGACCGCTCCAATGGAGGAATGGCGCGCGTATCTCAGGTACCATCTCATCTCCAGTGCGTCGCCATGGCTCAGCTCGCCATTCGCGAACGAGAGCTTTGCCTACTCGTCGCTCTACAGCGGCGCGAAGCAGATGCTCCCGCGCTGGAAGCGCTGCCTCCGTGCCGCCGATCGCCAGATCGGTGAGGCGCTGGGCCAGGCGTACGTCGACAGGACGTTCCCTCCAGCAGCCAAGGCCGCGGCGAAGCAGGTGATCGATGACATTCGCTCGTCGTTCCACGATCGTCTCCTCGCGCTTACGTGGATGTCCGATTCCACACGAAAGTATGCGCTCACCAAACTCGCGAAGATGAACGAGAAGGTCGGATATCCAGACCACTGGCGCGACTATACCGCGCTGCGCGTCTCCGACGGCGCCTTCGTGCACAACGTGTTCAACGCAAACGTGTTCGAGTGGAACCGCGTCATCAATCGCCCCGGAAAGGTTGTCGACAGAACCGAGTGGGGGATGACTGTGCCGACCGTCAATGCGTACTACGATCCGTCGGTGAATGAAATGGTCTTTCCTGCGGGCGCGCTGCTCCCGCAGACGTTCGACGCGAGTGGCGACATGGCTGCCAACTACGGCGCGCTAGGCGGAAGCTGGGCTGGTCACGAGCTCACGCACGGCTTCGACGACGAGGGCCGCCACTACGACGCCGACGGCAACCTGCGCGACTGGTGGGTCGCGAGCGATACGTCGCGGTTCGACGAACAGGCACAACGTATAGTCGATCAGTTCAACGGCTACATCCAGGTCGATACGACGCACGTGAATGGCAAGCTCACGCTCGGTGAGAACATCGCTGATTACGGCGGCCTGCTCACTGCCTACGACGCGATGGAACGCGCGCTCAACCGCACCGGAAAACGCGAAACGATCGACGGCTACACTCCGGAGCAGCGCTTCTTCATCGCCTACGCTCAGACCTGGCGCGAGCACTCCCGGCCCCAGACGATGCTCACGAGAGTGACGGTCGACCCGCACGCACCCGCGGAATGGCGCACCAACGGTCCGGTCTCGAACATGCCGGCCTTCGCGAAGGCGTTCGACTGCAAGCCAGGCGATCCCATGGTTCGCCCGAAGGACCTCGTGCCACAGATCTGGTGATGACTGCCGGCGCCACTGGCGCCGGTCGCCCGCTCGCGCCACGTTATCCGCTCGCCCGCCGTATGTAGGGCAACGATCCGGGTGCGTCCATCGTGCCCACAGACCGCCCGCTCGAAAGAGCGGGCTCACTCCAGCTCTGGTCAGCATGCTTCGTAAGACACTGTTTCTTGGCGCGCTCCTCGTCGCGCCGTACATCCCGCTGCACGCGCAATCCTTCCCGACCGACGACCCGATCATCAAGCGAATCTGGGCGCTCGGTATGGACAGCACCCACGTTTACGAGCTGTCCCAGGCACTCTTCGATTCCGTAGGCCCGCGACTGCAGGGCAGCGACGAGCTGCGCGCCGGCAATGACTGGCTCGTGAGCAAGTACAAGTCGTGGGGCATCGAAGCCCATAACGAGCAGTATGGCACGTGGCGCGGATGGCGTCGTGGTTATTCCCACATCGACCTGATCTCGCCACGCGTTCGCTCGCTCGAAGGACAGATGGTCGGCTACAGCCCAGGCACCGGCAAGAAGGACCTCACCGCGACCACGATCATCCTTCCTCGCTTCGCCGACAGCACCGAGTTCGTCAAATGGCTCCCCAACGCCCGCGGCAAGTTCATCCTCGTCTCCGCGCCACAGCCGACCTGCCGTCCCCGCGAGGACTGGGCGACCAACGCGACGCCGGAGTCCAGGGCTCGCATGGATAGCCTCCGCACGGCGATCAACGCCGAGTGGGGCGGCCGCAACGTTCGCGGAACCGGCTACAGCCTCGCGCTCGGCGGCGGTGAGCTAGGCAAGCGTCTCGAGGAAGGCGGAGTCGCCGGCCTCATCACGTCACGCCCGAAAGACGGCTGGGGCACGATCGAAGTATTCGAGACCTACAACACCAGGGCGCCAACCGTCGCTCTCAGCTGCGAGGACTACGGCCTCGTCTTCCGCCTTACGGAAAACAAGCAGAATCCCCGCGTTCGCATGAACCTCGATGCTGATCTCCTGGGTGAGCGTCCGGTATTCAACACGATCGCCGAGATCAAGGGAACGGAGAAGCCGAACGAGTACGTGATGCTCTCGGCGCACTTCGATTCGTGGGATGGCTCCTCCGGCGCGACCGATAATGGAACGGGCACCATCACCATGC
>DATNCZ010000329.1:0-3532 GCA_035553335.1 Gemmatimonadaceae bacterium | reverse complement strand
CGGCAATAAGGCAGGCGGCGACGGCGATTTGTGGCATCGATAAGCGCATGTTCTCAAGTCTCGGCACGACCATTCGCGGAACGACAGTTGCTAGCACGGGGGTATGACGAAAATCTACGACGTGAGCGTCCCTATCCGGGACGGAGGCCTCGTTTATCCCGGAAATCCCGAGATCCGCATCTCTCTGCAGCAATCCATCGCGCTAGGTGCTGGCGCCAACGTCTCGAACGTATCGTTTGGATCGCATACGGGCACGCACGTGGACGCGGAGCGCCATTTTTTCAATGACGGGAGGGGAGTCGACCAGATTCCGCTCGAGACTCTGCTGGGCCCCGCGATCGTGCTGGAATTCGGCCCGGACATCAGCGCGGTCGGGCTTGCCGATCTCGCCGCGCATGATCTCGTCGGCGCCGAGCGGGTGCTGCTCAAGACACGAAATTCTGCCTATCTCACCCAGGACCCTACGTTTCACAAGGACTACACCTACCTTGCTCCCGATGGCGCGGAATATCTCGTCGGACTGGGCGTGAAGCTCGTCGGCATCGACTATCTCTCCATCGAACAATTCCACTCGGGTCACCACCGCACGCATCTCACTCTCCTCGGTGCGCACGTCGTGATAGTCGAAGGGCTCGATCTGCAGGACGTGCCTGCAGGACGGTACAGCTTCTACTGTCTGCCGATCAAGCTCGCCGGATGTGACGGTGCGCCGGCGCGCGCGGTGCTCGTGAGTGAGTGACGTGACGATCGAGCTCATACTGTGCGATGTTGGCGGCGTCCTCGGATCCAACGGATGGGATCACAACGAGCGCGCGCTCGCCGCAAGGCACTTCGGCCTTGAGTTCCTGCCGTTCGAGCGAAGACACGAGGAAGCGGTCGACACGCTGGAGTGCGGAAGGATGACGCTCGACGAATATCTCGACTTCGCCGTCTTCAACGAGAATCGCACGTTCACACGCGAGCAGTTCCGCGACTTCATGTACGCGCAGAGCGTTCCGAATCGCGCTGCGCTCGATCTGATGACCGGCATCGCATCCAAACGTCGCTGGCGCATGATGACGCTCAACAACGAGTCAGCGGAGTTGAACGAGTTTCGAGTCAAGCTGTTCGGCCTGACTCCGATTTTCGAGGCATTCCTGACCTCTGCGTACGTCGGAGCACAGAAGCCGCATGAGAGCTTCTACGATCGTACCCTCGCGATAGCACACGCGGATCCGGAGCGCACGGTTTTCATCGACGATCGCGCTGAGAATCTTGCGCCGGCCCGCGACCGCGGCGTACACTGCATTCACGCAACCGACACCAATGCGGTACGGGACGGGCTCGCCGTACTCGGTGTGCGTTCATAAGCTAGTACCGTCTCTCACCAAACAAAGACATCATGCAACTCGCAATGATCGGACTCGGCAAGATGGGAGGCGCCATGACCGAGCGCCTCATTCGTGGCGGACATTCCGTCGTGACTTATGACCGCAGTCCGGACGCTGTACAGCACACCGTCACGCTCGGCGCGACAGCGTCCAGCGGCATCGCAGATCTGGTATCGAAGCTCTCGGCGCCGCGCATCGCGTGGGTGATGGTTCCGGCCGGCCAGCCGACCGACGACACGATCAACGAGCTCGCACAGCACATGGATCGCGGCGACGTGATAATCGACGGCGGCAACTCGAATTTTCACGATACGATGCGCCGCAGCGCCGAATTGACAAAGAAGGGAATCGAATTCGTCGACGCGGGCACCAGCGGCGGCGTGTGGGGGCTGAAGGAAGGCTATTGCGAGATGGTGGGCGCGTCCGACGCGACGTTCAAGCTCTGCGAGCCTTTGTTCGCGACCCTGGCGCCACCGAACGGATATGCGCACGTCGGCCCCACCGGTGCGGGGCATTACGTGAAGATGGTCCACAACGGAATCGAATACGGCATGCTGCAGGCGTACGCGGAAGGCTACGAGATACTGCACGCGTCGAGCGAGTTCAAGCTCGATCTCGCACAGATCTCGGCGCTCTGGAATCAGGGCTCCGTCGTACGCTCCTGGCTCAACGAGCTCGCCGCGCAGGCATTCGCTCGCGACGGTAACCTCACCGATCTCAAGGGCTACGTGGAGGACAGCGGCGAGGGACGCTGGACGGTGCAGGAAGCCATCGACCTCAACGTGCCTGCACCCGTCATCACGCTCTCATTGTTGATGCGGCTCCGGTCGCGGCAACCCGACAGCTTCGGCGCAAAGGTGATTGCGGCGCTGCGGAACGAGTTCGGCGGACACGCGGTGAAGCATTCATGACGGCGTCCGTCGCACCCAAACTGGACGTCTCGCCAAGTGCGGTCCGCGCCGCCGCGGCGAAGGCCACCGGCGGCCACGCTCAGCGTGCGGATCCGTGCACCATGGTCATCTTCGGCGCTGGCGGCGATCTCGCCAAACGCAAGCTGTTTCCAGCCATCTACGAGCTGGCACACCAGAAGTTGCTGTCGGACGATTTCGCGCTGGTCGGTCTCGTGCGGGATGACACGACAGACGACGCATTTCGGAAGGAGATGCGCGACGCCGTCTCCGGCTCCGATGAAATTCACGGATTCGATGAAGCGGTGTTCGACTGGCTGGAGTCGCGCGCTTTCGTCGCGAAGGGTGACATAGACGACGCAGCCACCTACGAGGCGATCAAGAAGGAGCTCGCGGACGTCCACGAGGCGCTCCAGTTGAAGAACAACAACGTGCTCTTCTATCTCGCAGTGCCGCCGAGCGTCTTTCGTTCGGCACTGACGCATCTTGCCGATAGCGGCTTGATGCCACACTCGACGTCAGCCGATGATCGCCCCTGGACCCGTGTCGTGATCGAGAAACCGTTCGGACACAGTCTCGCGACGGCGCGCGAGCTCAACGAGCTCGTGCTGGCGCGGTTCGGCGAGCATCAGGTGTATCGCATCGATCACTACCTGGGCAAGGAAAGCGTTCAGAACATCCTCGTCTTTCGCTTTGCCAATGCGCTCTTCGAGCCGCTCTGGAACCGCCAGTACATCTCGCAGATTCAGGTCACGGCCGCGGAAACCGTCGGAATGGAAGGGCGTGGCAAGTACTACGAGGAGGCTGGCGTCGTTCGCGACATGTTCCAGAACCACCTTCTTCAACTGCTGACGCTGGCCGCGATGGAGCCTCCGATCGCCGCCGCCGGTGACGCAGTCCGCGACGAGAAGGTGAAAGTGCTGCGCTCGATTCGTCCTCTGCTCGCCGAGGGGA
Organism: Gemmatimonadaceae bacterium; assembly: GCA_035553335.1. Classification (GTDB taxonomy): domain Bacteria; phylum Gemmatimonadota; class Gemmatimonadetes; order Gemmatimonadales; family Gemmatimonadaceae; genus Fen-1247. Next base: position 300 of record DATNCZ010000329.1, on the reverse strand, counting down.
ATCCCGCGGCAGTGCGCGCGCAGTACACTGCCGGCTCGATCGACGGGAAGAACGTGATTGGATACCGGCAGGAGCCGAGCGTCGATCCGCGCTCCGTGACGCCGACTTATGCCACACTGCGCGTATTCATCGATAACTGGCGCTGGCAGGGAGTGCCGTTCTATCTGCGGTCGGGGAAGCGGCTCGCCAAGCGCTGTACGGAGATCGCGTTTCAGTTCCGCACACCGCCCGATCTCATGTTTGGCGGAGATACCGGCGGCGTTCGTCCGAACGTACTCGTGATTCGCATTCAACCCAACG
>DATNCZ010000328.1:0-6306 GCA_035553335.1 Gemmatimonadaceae bacterium | reverse complement strand
CTCGTCACGCGCCTCGTCCAACGGTGACTTCTGACTCGTTGGCGCCGAGTGCGCCTGGTATCTCGGTGAATTCTGCTTCTTGGCCATTAAACCCGGTTAAGAAAAGTCGCCCTGCTACAACACTCTAATTTAACTAATTCGTCGGTCATTTAATAGTGGATGCACTCGATCGAGAATCCGCAACCGCGCCTGCGGATCCGATGAATTCGAGCAGCTGTTCAGCCAGATTGTCCGGACTTTCTTCAGGGATCAACCGCGCCACTCCGGCGATTCGATGCAAGGTCGCGCGCGGAATGTCGGCTGCGAGTCGGTTTGCGACGTCGCGGCTCAACCACTCGTCGTGATCGCCGCGAATTACCAGCGTTGGTGCCCTGACGTCCGAAAGATCCAGATCCTCGATGTCCGAGCGCCGGATCGCGGCGCCGAGCGTGAGAAGGTGACTCACTCCATCGCGGCCGGCGAACGGGGCCAGATATCTGGCCAGAAGCCGGGTGGGCATGTGCTCCGGCAGCGCGACGCTTCCCTCGAGCAGTGGCTGGAGCAAAGTCGTGGCGCCCAGCACTCCACGCGTCACCTTGAAGGCGAATCTGGCGGTGCTCCGCTGCATCACGCCGATGTCGCGTGCCGGCAGCTCGTCGTACGCTGGAACGTTGATCAGGACGAGCCTGGCGACGCGATCCGGGCGTGTGGCCGCCAGCCGGAGCGCCACGTCGCCGCCCAGGTCGACGCCGACGATGGTCGCGCGGGCGAGCCGCAGCGCAGTCATTGCCGCGTCGAGATATTCAGCCTGCGCCGCGATCCCGAAATCCGCATCTGGCGCGCGGTCCGATTCACCGTGCCCGAAAAGGTCGATTGCGTAGGCCGTATGGCCCGCCTCGGCCAGGATCGGCGCCACGTAGCGCCAGAGGAAAGTGCACGTGCCGAAGCCGTGCAGCAGGACGATCGGGACGCCGCCGTGCCCGTATCGCTCCACGTGCACCGCGCCGGGCCCAACTGGCACGCGTAAGACGTCAGCTTGCATCTGGAGATAAATTCACGGGATGGCGAATAATAATCCTCCCAGGAACGCAAAAAGCGCGGCAGCGAAGCCGTCGTCCAATCGCGGGGCATTCTACGGAATCCTCGTCGCAATAGTGGTCGTCGGCATCGCCGCGATCCTCTACCTCAAGGCCAGTCCGCCGTCGGCGGATAGTGGCGCGACAGCGCAGGCCGCATATGCCGCCCTGCAGCGGGATTACGCGAAGGCCGGTCCGCCCAGGCCGTACGTGATGGGCGACAGTACCGCGCCAGTCGTGATCGAGGAGTTCGCCGACTTCGAATGCCCCGTGTGCGGATCGTATGCGACGGTCACGGAGCCGGACGTTCGCAGGATGATCATCGACACGCATCTGGCGTACTACAAGTACTACGATTTTCCGCTGCCGATGCACCACAACACGCAGTCCGCATCGAACGCTGCCGCCTGCGCGGCCGATCAGGGCAAGTTCTGGGAGATGCACGACCAGCTGTTTTCAGGTCAGGATGCGTGGGGACTCAATCCCGACGGCGCGACGCAGGTTACGGATAATCCGAAGTCTGTCTTCATGGGATACGCGAAGGCGATCGGGCTCAATACGTCGGAGTTCGAGCAGTGCTACGACAGCAAGAAGGAGCAGGCTCGCGTGAACGCAAACGCGGCTGAAGGCTTCCGCCGCAACGTGAATCAGACACCGACGTTCTTCATCAACGGAAAGATGTTCGCCGGCTCGATCCCTTACGACGTGATGAAGAAAGCAGTAGACGACGCAGCCGCAGCGAAGAAGTCAGCGCCGGCAGCAGCACCTGCGACAACGCCGGCAGGAACCTCGGCGGTCAACCCCGCAGCAAAGCCAGCGGCGTCCAAGTAGAGCTGGCGACATGAGACGGATGATCATTGCCGCGCTCGCGCTGATCGGCGTGTTCGTGGCGCTGTATCTCACGCTGTACAAGATGGGCGTGATAGGACATCTCGCATGCGGGCTGGGGGGATGCGAGCGCGTCAACACGAGCAAGTGGGCGATATTCGCCGGTGCGCCCGTCGCCGCGTGGGGAGTGGCGTTCTACACCGCGACGTTCGTGGTTGCACTGGTCGGAACGTCGCCGTCGTGGATCGATCGCCGCGAGATTGCCTACCTGCTCGCGGGGATGTCGTTCGTCGGCGTCGCCTTCACCGCGTGGCTCACGTATCTCGAGCTGTTCGTGATCGAGGCGATCTGCAAGTACTGCGTGACGTCGGCGGTGATCGTGACGGCGATCTTCATCGTGAGCATCGCCGACGTGGCGATGGGGAATCGAGTACAGCCCGGCGATTAATCGCGGCGGAGCTGCTTTGCAGTTACACCCGCCGTATGGAGCGTTGACGTGCAGCCGCGTCGTCCAGACGGACACGCGGTTTCACCTCGACATCTTCCTCGCCTTCCTCGCGCGCGCGACGGCGGAACGGAACCAGGTCGCGCCCGAGGGTAACGAGCGCGCGCGTTGCAACCGCGCTCGCCAGCGGCTCCGGGATCGCCATCACGCGGATGTACGTGTCGATTGCGCGATCGAAGGACAGGTCCTCCGCCAGCGTGTCCACGAACATGAGCGCGTTGTCGACGTGGGCGCGAATTATCGTCTCGTCGGCGCGGGCCTGAGCCAGGCGCAGACGGCGCTCCGCGTTGGGATGCAGCCTGCGGCCAAAGAGTGCTTCGGGAAACAGCGATCGAAAAATCATGGCTCCAGTGATTCGTACTGCTGCTTGAGGCCCTCGACGACCGCGGCATCCGCAAGGGTCGTGGTGTCGCCTAGCGCGCGACCTTCGGCGATATCACGCAATAAACGGCGCATGATCTTGCCGGAGCGAGTCTTGGGAAGGTCGGCGGCGAAGATTATGTCGTCCGGCCGCGCAATCGCGCCGATCTTGTCGGCCACGAATTGCTTGAGCTCGGTGGCAAGTTCCGGCGACGACTGATGGCTCGCGCGAACCGTCACGAAGGCGGCCAGCGCCTGCCCCTTGAGCTCGTGTGCCTTGCCGACCACCGCTGCCTCTGCGACAGCCGGATGCTCCACGAGAGCCGATTCGACTTCCATCGTCCCGATGCGGTGGCCAGCGACGTTGAGGACGTCGTCCACGCGGCCCAGGATCCAGTAGAAGCCTTCGTCGTCCCTTTTCGCCCCGTCCCCTGGAAAATACAGATCCGGCCGGCCGGGCCATTTGGAGAAATACGTCTTCTGATACCGCTCGTCGTCGCCCCAGACTGTGCGGAGCATGGACGGGATGGGCCGAGTGAGGGCCAGAAGCCCCCCGCCGACGGGTATCGAACGACCGTTCGAATCGAGTAGATCGGCGCTGCAGCCGGGAAGCGGGAAGGTCGCGCTGCCGGGCTTGGTGGAGGTGAGGCCCGGCAGCGGCGAGATGACTATCGAGCCGGTCTCGGTCTGCCACCAGGTGTCGACTATCGGGCACCGGTCGTGGCCGATGTGTCTGGAATACCAGATCCAGGCTTCAGGATTGATGGGTTCGCCCACGGAGCCCAGCAGCCTGAGCGAGGAGAGGTCGTGCCGAGCGGGGTACTGGTCGCCCCATTTCATGAAGGCGCGGATCGCGGTCGGGGCGGTGTAGAGGATCGTGATCTTGTGCTTCGCGATCAGCGCCCAGAAGCGGTCCTTGTCGGGCCAGTCGGGGGCGCCCTCGTACATGACGCACGTCGCGCCGTTGGAGAGCGGGCCATACACGAGATAGGAGTGGCCGGTCACCCAGCCCACATCGGCCGTGCACCAGAATACGTCGTCCTCGCGAAGATCGAAGACGTTGCGCGTCGTGCTGGTCACCGCGGTCATGTAACCGCCAGTGGTGTGCACGACGCCCTTGGGGTTTCCGGTAGTTCCGGATGTGTAGAGGATGTACAGAATGTCCTCGGCGTCCATGGGAACCGGATCGCCGCCTTCCGGGGCCTTTTCCATCAGCTCGTGCCACCAGAGATCGCGCGGCTGCTGCATGGAGCAGGAGATCTGTTCGCTGGAGGTTCCGTGGTTGCGCTGCACGACCACGACGTGCTCGATGGATGGAGTTTCGGCGAGTGCCTTGTCGGCGTTGGCCTTGAGCGCGACGACACCCCCGCGACGATAGCCGCCGTCGGCGGTGATGAGGACCCGGGCCTTCGCGTCGATGATTCTGTCGCGCAGCGAATCGGGAGAGAATCCCCCGAAAACGACCGAGTGGATCGCGCCGATGCGTGCGCACGCGAGCATCGCGACTGCGGCCTCGGGGATGAGCGGCAGATACACGGCGACGCGATCGCCTTTGGTCACGCCGAGTGACTTGAGGGCATTCGCGAAGCGCGTCACCTCACCGTACAGATCGCCGTAGGTGATGGTGCGCTTGTCGCCCGGCTCGCCTTCCCATATGAGTGCTGGCTTGTTGCGTCTCGCGCCTTGTGCGTGCCGATCGACGCAATTGGCGGCGGCGTTGAGCTTTCCGCCAACGAACCATTTGAAGTGGGGTGGCGTCCAGTCGAGAACCTGCGTCCACGGCTGGATCCAGTCGAGGCGAGCAGCTTCACGTGCCCAGTATGCTTCCGGATCACGTGCGGCTTCGTCGTAGATTGCCGGATCGTTGACCACGGCGTTGGCCGCGAATTTTGGCGGTGGCGGAAATTTCCGCTCTTCGGTGAGGAGCGCGTCGATCTCGTTCATGAGTCTGAAAATACAGCTTCCGCGCCCGTGCGCGACGGCTGGCCCGGGCGAGTGGCTAGATTGGCCGCATGGATTCAGAACGCAAGAGCATCCGTTTCGAACGACTCCGGGAGGGGGTCGAATTTCCGGTTCGTGCCACCGCGCACAGTGCCGGCTACGATCTCAAGGCATTTCTACTTGGTGGACCGACAGTGAAGCTGAGCCTGGGGAGCCGCCAGTACGAGGGTGTGCCGAAACCCACGGCTGATGGCGCGTCGCTGCAGCTGTTGCCGGGTGAGCGCGCGATAATCCCGCTCGGGTTCCGCGCTTCTCTGCCACCGGGTTACGAGGCGCAGATCCGTCCTCGGAGCGGCACCAGCTTCAAGACATCGCTCGCCATCGCGAACTCGCCGGGCACGATCGATCCCGACTACAACGGTGAATGGGGCGTGCTGGTCAGAAACGACGGTGCGGAGCCGATCTTCATCACCCATGGCGAGCGCATCGCACAGATGGTGATTGCGAAATACGAGGTGCTCGAGTTCGAAGATGGGGATGTACGGCAGACAACAGATCGGGACGGTGGATTCGGCAGTACCGGACACAAGTAATTCGGGGGCATCGCGAGGTCAGATTCGTTCGCGATGACGATCCACCCAGTAGCTCCACGGGACGAACAGCCAGAGTCCGAGCGCGGTCCACGCCACTGCACGAGGACTGGGCGGCGGCGGGGTCACGTAGCCGCTCGCGAATATGAGCAGCAGCACCAACACCATCGACCACAGACCCCAGGTGCCAATGCGATCGCGCGTGCGCGTCTGCCGAATGTAAAGCAGCAGACCGCCGCCGAATATTCCGAGCTCGAGGATCAACGTTGCGGGAATCGAGTTCCACAGGCCCAACCCGACGCGCGTGGCGCCTCCCGGCCATAGCGGCAGATCTGCCGTGTGCACGGGAAAGTCGAGTATCCAGTGGCTGATCACGAGGAGTGCAATGACACAAGCCGTGCGACGATTTCGCCGCGCGGCATAATGGATTGCGCCGATGATCGCTCCCCACAACACCGCCATGGCCAGACTGTGCGAGAACGGATACGACGTGAACACCAGCGGATTGCCCCGTGTCGCACCAGGCGCAATACGCACCTGTTCGATGCCGAACAAAAGAAGGATTGGCCACAGCTCATCGAGGAACTGAGCCGCGAATGCGAGCGTCCCCAGCGACGTATCCGGAACAACCCGCTTGGATCCGAACGCAATTCCGTAATGCCCGAGAAACATTCCTGCGATTCCTGGAATGGTGTCGTGATCGTTGACCGACGTCAGCGGCGGTCCGGGAGTGCCCATCGCCGCAAGCTCATCCATAAATATGTGCGACTGGCCTGCTCGTTCGACCGTCGCGCTCGCGGCCGGTTTGGCATCGCTCCCGGTCTTCCATATGGCAACCGGCAAAAGACGCCCGGTCCTTCGATTTGCTCCCGGCGTTTTCGATGCGGAACGCACCCGCTAGATTTCGCATCGAAACCCCTACCAAGAACGGCTCATCCGAGATGACCACACCCGGAAACACTCAGTCCACAGACAAGACCGCTGGCGATCTTTCGATCACCGACAAGCGGACCAACAAGAACTACGA
>DATNCZ010000327.1:0-4947 GCA_035553335.1 Gemmatimonadaceae bacterium | reverse complement strand
GTCTGGTACGACTCGCGTCAGGCCGGAGACGACCGTCACCGTGTCGCTACGCTGGGTCACGCCATCGCTGAGAAGGGCGTACGCCCTCGTGTCGTTGTCGTTGCGCGCGAAGCCGGATACCTGCACATCCTTCGGGAACGTCGTGATGTTGAGGTCGAGCTTGAACGTGTGCAACGCGGAGCTGACGCTTCCGGTCACCTGGAACGAGTCGGCGGCGAAGAACGTGTTCGGATCGCTCGGCAGATTTCTGACTTCGTAGCCGAGCCAACGAATACCGGCGCGATCGTGCGCGCTGACGTGCATCGTATCGGTCACTTCGATACGCGACGTGACGCCGAAGTCCACGACCGGAACGCTGTTGCCGGCGGCGGAGTTGGCGACGACGACATTGACCGGGACACCCAGGACACGCCGCTTGAGCGAATCCATGAGGAACGGCGTCAGGGTGAGCGTGCCCGTGGTCGCGCCGACGAGACTAACGGAGGTGTCGACGCCGACGGAATCTTTGAGCGGCGAGTTGAAGATCACCGAATCGGTCACCGGCGTGGCGAAGACGCCGCTGGCAATGAAGCCGAGGGCTTTCACCATGCTGGGACTCTTGCCGCTGAGCGACACCGCCATCGTGAAGCCAACCACGGCGGTATCACTCGCCTTCGGATCTGTAACGATTGCGATGGAGGGCGACTGGTTGCCGGTTCCAATGAATGCGGTGTCGGGCTTCGAGACGTTGTGCGCCCCGTCGATCGCCGACGCGATGACCGTCACAGTCGTGCCGGGCGGCACGGTGGACGGAACGGGCACGGTGTATGGAAGCGTGACCGAGGTAACGGCGCTCGAGAACGTCGTGTCGAACGTGCCGCTGATACCGGGGCCGGACACATTGACGCGAACATCGAGGAGGCCGAGGTTGTCGGTGGCGACGACGTTGAATGCGACGACGGAGTCCGAGGACGGCGCGGCGGCGCTGACCGTCACAACTGGGGGAGTGGTGTCGGCGATGACGCCGCCACCAGGGCCGTTGCCTTCGACGCATGCGCCGGCAACGACGAGTGCTGCGAGGCCGACGAGGCGGCCTGCGCGGCCTGGCGTGACGGCGCGCGCGTGATTGGTCATGCGCGCCAGGCGCGCCAGGGTCCGCGTCATTGATCGCTCTCGGTCAGCGGTCGCCGCCGGGTGCGCCGATGGCGTCACCGTCGTCGACGATGTGTGGTGTGACTAGGATCAAGAGATCGGTCTTGTCTTCCTGTGTCCGCGTCTCGCCGAACAGCTTGCCGATGAACGGGAGATCGACCAGGAGCGGGATACCGGACTTGGCTTGCTGGACCTGCGTGGTCGTTAGGCCGCCAATGACCGCGGTTTCGCCATCGCCAACGAGCAGCTCGTTATCGGCGCTCTGCTCGAGGAACGTGTAGCCGAGATCGGACGCGGCGGGCTGCAGCTGCGAGCGCTCGGCGTGCAGCGTCATGAGGATCTTGCGGTTGTTGGTGATGTGCGGCGTCACCTTGAGGATGATACCGGTCTTCTTGAAGCTCACCGTCGCGCGCGGCGCCGTGTTGCCCGTGCCGCCCTGACTCAGGGATCCGAGGTCGACGACACGAATCGGCGTGTCCTCACCGGAGAGGATCTGCGCTTCGCGGTTGTCCAGCGTGACGATACTCGGTTCGGCTTCGACGTCGGACAGACGGACTTCCTGCAATCCGTCGAGGAACGCCGTGAGGTTGAATTTGCCTAACGCCGTCGAGAAGATCAGCGACAACGCCGGGTCGACGACGCGCTGCGTGGCGTTCGAGATCGCGGCGAGCGAATTGCCGCCGAGGTTGATCACTTGCGTATTCGACGGGAACGGCGTGCCTACGACGGCGTCCGGCACTCCATCACCGTTCGTGTCGACGGGCTTGAACGTGCTCGGATCGGTGCGTTGGACGAGCTTGTTGAAGAACGTGCCGTTGTCGCCCAGGTCATAGCTCACGCCAATGTCCTGGATGTTCGTGCGGTCGACCAGAATGATCTTGGTCTTGATCGAGACCTGCGGCGTGCGAACGTCGAGGTCCTTCACGTAGTTGGCGATCTCCTCGAGGCGCGACGGAACGTCGGTCACGAGCAAGCGGTTGGTGCCCGAGTCGGCACTGACGTCGCCGCGCGACTTGCACTCGGTCCCGCCGGTGGCGCCCGACGGCGACGCGCCCGGGGGGCAATCCTTGGACAGCAGACTCTTGACCGTCGAGACTAACGAAGTGGCGCGGGCGTAGTTCACCGAGATGATTCGCGTTTGCACGGGCTCGGTGGCCTGCTGCTTCGCGATGTTCTCGTAGCTGTCGACGGTAATGATGCCGTCCTGATCTTCTTTGGCGGCGTAGCCTTGCGACGACAGGATCGCGCGCAGCGCGACGTCCCAGGGTTGATCGCGGACTTCGGCGGATACCGTTCCGGTGACGCCCTTGCCGGCGACGATCGTACGGCCGGAGAAGACGGCAAACGCGGCGATGACGTCGCGAATGTCGGCGTCCTGATAGGTCACGGTGATTTTGGGCTGCGACGACGCGGCGAGCGGGCGGTCGTGCGGCGTGAGGTGCACCGCAGAGTGCGTCGAAACGGCGGTCGACGGATCCGAAGATGCTGTCGCATTGTCTACAGCATCGAACGAGTCCGCATTTTCCGGCGACGCATGCCAGGCGGCAAACGACGCTTTCTTGGTGCCGTCGGGATCGAGCACGACGTGCACTTCATTGAGCGTGCGATTCACCGTGTAGCTGTGCTGTCCGTCGAGGTCGATGACCAGGCGGACGATGTTGTCGCGGTATTGCGCGACGCGCACGTTGGTGATGCCGCCGCGCGCAATCCGATCATACAGATGGCCGGCGCTGGTGAGTTTGGCGCCACGCAAGTCGAGGACAATGCGGGGCGGGCTTGCCAGGGAGAAGTCATCGACGTCAACCGAGCCGTCGACTGCGACGACGACTTCGGCGCGCCCGGCAGATGGCACGACGCTGAGGGACTTCACCTCACCGCCGCCTAACTTGCCAGCCGTCGCGGCGCGGGCGACGGGCGCCTGCGCTGCGAGCGCGGCGAGCGTCAATCCGATCAGCGCACAGACCCGCCTCATTGCGACCTCGCTCTCGTGGAATCGTTGAGCGCCAGCGTTTCTTGCCGGCTATATCCGAATTCTTCAAGGGTGAACGTGACGGACTTGAGGTCGATGCGAGAAATCCGCATGCGGCCCAGGGTCTGCCCTGTTCTTACGCGGTACTGCTCCTTCGTCGATACGTCGCGCAGAATGGCGACGGAGCGACCAGACGGGTCGTAGATTACCGTGACCAGCCTGAGGTCGGAGATCATCGGCCGCAGCTCGCCTGACGCAATGAGAGACACGAACGGATCGCGTCGGCCGGCCGGGTCGTACGTGAATGTCTCGCGCGTCAGCACGAGCTCATTTTTCCCGCCCCGTTCCGAGATCGATGTCGTACCATCGTTAGCGCCTCGTGGACTGCTGGTCACCGTATCAGGACTCTTGGCGGCGACGTGCGCAGCATGGGCGGAGGCGGCGTGGCCGTTGGTGGCGGACGATGCCGCAGCCGGTGCGACAGCCGGCGCTGCGCTCGGCCGTTCCGGGAGCCGCCGGGCGCGCGTCGCATCCGCGACGCGCGTGGGCATCGACGGCGCGCGCGCCGGATTGGGTGCCGGGCCTTCCGTATTCTGCATCGCATCGATGTGTGCGTTGGTCGCCGCAACCACGCGACGGGCTGCATTCTTCGCGGCGGTGCCCGGGATCTGCTGCGCGCCTAACGATGCGGCAGCTAGGCACACGCCGGCTGCGACGAGCGGCACACGCATGAATCTGCTCATGTTCATGATTTCGCCCCCTTCCGTGCGGGAGGCGGATCGTCCGCATCTTCGGCGGGATTGTGCGTTACGAACGTTTGCAGCTGAAAGTGCGCTTCAATCACTGCCTCACCCGGATCCTTGTGGGATGCTTTGGCGTTGGCGTTCGTCGAGAGCGCCAGTTGGACATTGACCGGCAGCACGATGCGCGAGAGCGATCCGACGTTCGCGAAGAACTCGGCCAGCTGGTGGTAGCCGCCAACCATCGCTATGCCGTAGCGGTACGTGTCGTAGTTGCTCCCTTCCTGCATCGGCTGCGGATCGACGGACGCCAGGTCGAGCCCCGCACGGCGAGCGGCAGTCGAGACTTGTTCAAGCAGCGCAGGAACCTCGTTCCCCGCCGGCACCAGCGTCCGAATCAACGACAGGTTCTGTTGATATGTGGCCAGTTGAGCACGCAGCTCACTCAAGTTGCCCTTGCTCATCTCGGACTTGGCACGCTGGTTCATGCTAACGAGCGCCTCAATGTGCTCTTGCTGCTTCGCGAGCGCGCTCGAGCGCGGCGAGTAGACCATGTACCAGTAGAGGCCGATCGCCGCGATCGCGAGCACGCATACGAGCACGAGCGACTGCTCACGCTGTCCTTTAGGCATCCCAGGCATGGCTTACCTCACCGAGAGCGAGACAGGTACCGACTTGATCGCAGAGGGATCGGGCGCCTGGTATGAGGCATCCAATTGGAATTCGGTGACTTCCTTCCCATCCGCGATGACTATCGATGACTTGACGAGTGTGACGTTCTGAATGAACGGCGACGCCTCGAGGAGTTTCATAAATCGGGTGAGGGCTTGAATGTCCACTGTCTGCCCGATGATGTGCGCTCGGACGACGGGGACGCTGGTGGTGTCGACGGGCGGAGGTCCTTTCGGAGCTGCCGCCTTTTTGCCTTTGGCGGCGGATGGAGACGCCTCGTCCTGCTGTGCTGCGGTGGTGACGTTGCTCTGCGCCACGGACGTGAGCCATGTGTACGGCGGCAGCGCGCGGCTGATCTCATCCATCAGATGCGGCCAGACGTAGCGATTCTTGTCGAACGATTTGATCAACTCGACCTGACGGACCACCGAGTCA
>DATNCZ010000326.1:0-6008 GCA_035553335.1 Gemmatimonadaceae bacterium | reverse complement strand
AGCGCGGGCAAAACGCGCAGCATCGCTTCGTGCGGCTCCCGCACCACGATCCGGCACGACGCCGCGCCCGGGAGCTCGGCCAGCTCGGGGGCCACCAACACGACGCCGGCCGCCGAGCGCTCGAACAGCGCCGCGTACCGCTGCTGCGCAAGGAAGCTCAGATCATCCGCGGTGGCGCGGTCCAACGGCGCCACGCCGCGCACGCGGGCCTCGCCGTTTCCGCGTACCGTGCCGCCCACCAAACGCGCAATCGCCTCGGCGGTGAGTGAAGGGGTCGTCTTCCCTTGCTTCTCATCGCCGAGGCTCGCGCGCGTCACGTCCGCTGGCATTACGGCTGGTTTGGATCCGGTGTTCGCGAGGCGCCGGTCGGCTTGATGGTGGGACCCGCGGACGGCTTCGGCGGATTCGCCGGCGGCGTCGTCGAAATCGGACCCGCCGTCCTGAGTCGCGCGATCACCTTCTTCGTGATGTCGAGCGACGAATCCGCCGCCACCACCACGCCGGACTGGTTCCCGGCGTCGAACACCATCGCGTAGCCATCTTCGGAACGAATCTGTTCGATCACCTTGTTGATCTGGAGCATGATCGGACGCATGAGCTCCGCCTGCCGCTGCTGCGCTTGTTGCTCGAGCTGCTGCACGCGCTGCTGGTACGCACTCTCTTTCGTCTGAATGTCCTTCTGACGCGTCGCTTTCACCGTTGCGCTCAATGTCGGCTCGGCCTTGTTGTAGGCGGAGACGAGCGCGTTGAGCGAGTCACTCATCTTCTGCACCTCGGCGCGGTAGCCCTCCATTTCCTTTTGCATCTGCGCTTCGGCTTCGCTGCGACCGGGAACGGAGTCCAGAATCTTCTGCGAGTTGACGTACGCGATCTTGAGCGCACCACTCGACGCGCTGGCGGTCGGCGGCACGACTCCGCCCTGCGCGTGCGCAGTTCCAGCGATAAGCGTGGAGATTGCCAGCGCCGGAAGCGCGGCATGAACAAACGAACGCATTGTGACTCCGGTTAGAAAATTTGTCCGAGCTTGAAGTGCAGCATCCACTTCGGATCCGGGCGCCCGTTCACGTCGACACGGTCGAACCCATACGCCCAATCGAGGCCAAGCGGCCCAAGCGGCGTCACGATCGCAACACCGATACCTGCACCACGGAACAGCCGCGTGGGATCGAAGTCGCGAGGATTATCGTAGACGTTTCCCGCGTCGTAGAAGAGGTCCGAGTACAGCATTGAATTGAAGCGAACGCCAAGCTCGGCCGTCGTACTGAAGAATGCGTTGCCGAAGGACTGGACGGTAGCGTTGCTGTTAGTTCCGGGGACGAAGCCGCCCGGGGTGATCGAGAACTCCTCGTACCCTCGCAGTTGCTCGCCGTACTGCGTGCCGCCCATGGCGAACTTCTGCGAATAAAAGAACGGCCCTGAATTACCGAACAGCATGCCCGCCCGCGCCGTGAGCCCGAACACCAGCTTCATCGGCTGCGACCCCGGCTGCACGCCGCCCCACTGCGCCACCGTGGAATAGTTACGCAATTCCGTCGTGTAGCGCTGGAAGCTGGCAGTGCCCCCCAGGGGCCCGCCGTTGAATTCCGCGTCGATCGACCGCAGCGATCCGGCCGACGGGAACGGCAGATCGATCCGGTTGTCGTGGGTCAGCGTGAAGCCGACCGACGAGCGGAAATGCTGCTTGGTGTCGATTGCCGTATCTCGGGTTGCAAGACCGCCCGTAAATCGTACCGCCTCGCCGCCGTACGACACGAAGAGTCGCGTAAACGGCGAACCATGAACCGGGAAACCCAACTGCAGTGAGCCGCCGGATGCCTGGCTCTGTCCGAGGTCGGCGATCAGGTAGCGCGAGTACGTGCTGTACGCCGTCGCCGTGGCCGAGACGCGCGATTCACGCACCGCCGGATCGGTATAACTCAGTTGGAAGTCGTTGACGTACTTCCCGTACTGCCACTGCACCGACGCCTTCTTGCACAGACCGAACAAGTTGGGCTGATCGAGTCCGATGAAACCGCCCAACCCGGTGCCCTCGCCCACCGATGCGCCGAAGTTCACGCTGCCGGTGTGCTTCTCCTTCAAGTGGAAGATCACGTCCACGTCGCCCTTGTCGTTCGCCTGCTTCGTGTCCGGCGGCGGCAGCGGCGATTCGAAGAAGCCCAGGTTCTGAATGTTCTGGTAGCTCCGGATGAGCCGGTCCTGGCTGAACACGTCGCCCGGGAGAATGACTAACGCATCGCGGATGCACTGCTCCGACGTGTAGTCATTGCCCGCGATGTCGATCCGGTTGATGGTCGCCGGCGTCTTCTCGTCGATCTCCCAGCGCAGATTCACCGTCGGGACCGAGTCCTTGCTCATCACGCGTTCCACCACCGGACGGATCTGCGCGTAGATGTAGCCTTCGTTCGCGTACGCGGTGCGCAACTTGTCCGTCGCATCCTCCCACGCCGCTTCGTCGAACATGTTCTGATCGCTCTTCCCCTTGCCCAGCAGCCCCTTCACCTTTTCGCCTAACGATGGCGACCGCGGCGTGAAGGGATAGAAGCGCTCGATGTCGGGGGTGGAATAGTGGCGGTTGCCCACCACCTCGAACGTGCCCACGCGATACTGCGGCCCTTCCTTCACCTGGACCTGGACCATCGCCTTCCCGTTCTGCTTGTCCACGAGGAGCGTGTCCTTCTGGACCTGGAAGTCGATGAATCCGTTTGCTTGATAGAGCTTGGGGATGCGGTCGTTGACGTCCGACTCGAACTTGTCCTGGTCGAACTCGCCCTTGTTCCAGAACCAGAAGCCCTCGGGCTTGGTCTTCATCGCGCCGACCACTTCGCTGTGCGGCAGCGTCTTCCCGCCTTCGATCTCCACGCCGGACACCGCGAGGCGCCGCCCCTCGGTAATCTTGAACACGACGTTGGTGAACCCGTTGGAGACGGTGCTCTCCGGCTGCACGCTCGCCAGATAGTATCCCTTGGCTTCGTACATCGAGTCGATGCGATTCACCGCCTTCGCGACTAACGACGGATCGATCGGCTTGCCCGACAGCAGCTCGATCTTGTCGCGCAACGCGCCTTCGCCGATGATGTCTTCGCCTTCCACCGAGAAGTGGCCGAGCAGCGGACGCTCCTGCACGGTGAACACAGCCGAGCTGTGTCCGTTCGCTTCGATTTCGCACCCCATTTGCACGGTGCTGAACTGCCCCGTTGCATAGAGATTGCGAATCGCACGCTGCAGCAAGCGGAAGTTCAGTGTGTCGCCTTTGGTGATCCCGATGTCCGAGAGCACGGTCGGCGTGGTAACGCGGCTGTTGCCCCGGATGATCACGGAATCCGGGGTCGCACACGGGCCGGAGGCCTGCGCGCGTACCCCGGCCGGCACCACGAGAAGGGCGATCGGGAGGACCAGTCGTCGAAACATGGCCTATAAGATACACACGAAACGGCAGAATGCCTCAAGCTCAGGGAAGCGCGCGCTGGCGCGCGCTTGGGGAAGCGCTTCGCTTGGGGAAAAGGGAAACGGGAACAACGAGCCTGCCGAGCACAGCGGCGAGCACCATGACAAAAGGGGAAGAGGTCTAATGACCTTTTCCCCTTTCCCTAAGCGAAGCGCTTCCCCAAGCGCGCACCAGCGCGCGCTTCCCTGCCTACGTGGTCTTGCTCAATACCCTGAACTCGAGCTTCGACCCGTCGGCCGCGACATCCACCTCGACTTCATCGCCCTTGGCAAACTCTCCGACGAGAATTTTCTCCGACAGCGGATCCTCGATGTATTTCTGAATCGCCCGCTTGAGCGGACGCGCACCAAAGTGCTCGTCGTATCCGTGCGTGCTCAGGAACTCGTTCGCCGGAGCCGAAAGCTTGAGCGTGATCTCTTCGTCCTGCAGGCGGCGCTGCACCTCGCGGAGCAGAATGCCCACGATCTGCGAGATGTGCTCCTTGTTGAGCGGGTGGAACACGATCACGTCGTCCAACCGATTCAGGAATTCCGGATTGAAGACCCGTTGGATCTCCTCCTTCACCTTTTCCTGAATGCGATCGAAGTTCTCGCGATCGTCGGGCGCCGCGAAGCCTAACCCTTTGCTCTTGGTGATGTCGCGCGCACCGACGTTGGACGTCATGATCACGACCGTATTCTTGAAATCGATGACGCGGCCATAGTTGTCCGTGAGGTGTCCCTCATCCAGAACCTGCAACAGGATGTTGAACACGTCCGGGTGCGCCTTCTCGATTTCGTCGAGCAGCACCACGCTGTACGGCTTGCGACGCACGGCCTTGGTGAGCGTGCCCGAATCCTCGTAGCCGACGTAGCCCGGAGGCGCGCCGATGAGCCGGCTCACCGAGAACTTCTCCATGTACTCGCTCATGTCGACGCGAATGAGCGCCGACTGGTCCGCGAACAGAAACTTGGCTAACGCACGGGCCAATTCGGTTTTGCCGACGCCCGTCGGACCCGAGAAGATGAATGAGCCGATCGGACGCGCCGGATCCTTGAGCCCCGCGCGGCTGCGCCGGATCGACCGCGACAGCGCCTTGATCGCCTCGTCCTGCCCAACGACGGACGCATGCAGCTCGTCTTCCATCCGCAAGAGCCGCGCGCTCTCGGCCTCTTGCAGACGCGTGACCGGAATGCCCGTCCACCGGCTGACGATGAAGGAGATTTCCTCTTCGCCTAACACAGGGCGGAAGGACTGGCGGTGCTTGTCCCACTCCTCGCCCTTGCGACGGATCTCGCTCTGAAGCTCGCGTTCCTTGTCGCGCAGCGCCGCCGCGCGCTCGAAGTTCTGGTCGCGCACCGCCGACTCCTTCTCGACGTTCACTTCCTCGAGCTTCGCCTTGAGCTCCGCCACTTCGGGCGGCGGCGCCTGCGCCGCGAGACGCGCGCGCGCACCCGCTTCGTCGATCACGTCGATCGCCTTGTCCGGCAGGAAGCGATCGGTGATGTAGCGCTCCGACAGCTTGGACGCCGTCACGAGCGTGGAGTCGGGGATCGTCACGTGATGATGATCCTCGTACTTCTTGCGCAGACCACGAAGGATCTCTACGGTCTCCTCCACCGAAGGCGGATCGACGATGACCGTCTGGAAGCGCCGCTCGAGCGCGCCGTCTTTCTCGATGTACTTGCGATACTCGTTGAGCGTGGACGCACCGACGCACTGGAGCTCGCCGCGCGCCAACGCCGGCTTGAGCATGTTGCTCGCGTCGATCGCGCCTTCCGCGGCGCCCGCGCCGACCAGCGTGTGCAGCTCGTCGATGAACAAAATGATGTTCTTGTTCTGCGCGATCTCGTTCATGACCGCCTTGAGCCGCTCCTCGAACTGGCCGCGGTACTTGGTGCCGGCGATCACCGCCGCCATGTCTAACGCAAGCACGCGGTGGTCGCGCAGCGACTCCGGGCACTCGCCATTGGCGATCAATTGGGCGAGACCCTCGACGATGGCTGTCTTGCCCACGCCCGGCTCACCGATCAGCACCGGATTGTTCTTCTTGCGCCGCGTCAGGACTTCCATGACGCGCTGGATTTCCTTGGCGCGGCCGATGGTCGGATCCAGCTGACCCTCACCGGCTAACTGGGTAAGGTCGCGGCAGAAGTGGTCGAGCGCGGGGGTCTTCGACTTTTTCTCGCCCTTGGCCTGCTGCGGGGCCGGCGGGCTGCCGGCCTGAGCCGTGGCCCCTCCAGCCGGCATCTCCGTGCCCAACAGGCGCAGCGTCTCCGCGCGCGCGGCGTCCAGATTGACCCCTGTATCAGTTAGTACCTGCGCCGCAATCCCTTTCTCTTCCCGTAACAATCCGAGCAGGAGGTGCTCCGTGCCCACATAACTGTGGTTGAGCTCCCTCGCCTCGCTCATGGCAAGCTCCAAAACCTTCTTCGCTCGCGATGTATACGGAAGGTCAGGCCCGGTGGTCTGCGCTGCTTTGCCCTTCTTGACCGTCTCCTCGATCTTCTGCTGAATCTCGTCGAGATCCACGCTTAAATTCTGGAGAACGGCCGCAGCAACACCCTCACCCTCGCGGATGAGG
>DATNCZ010000325.1:0-4390 GCA_035553335.1 Gemmatimonadaceae bacterium | reverse complement strand
TGCCGACCTCGCCAATTACCTGTCCCTTGGAAATGTGTGCGCCCTTTGCCACGTTGATCCTGCTGAGCGACCCGTACACCGAATAGTCGCCGCCGCCATGCTCGACGATGACGGTTTGCCCGTAAGTGCCGAGTTGTCCTGCGAGTACCACGTCGCCCGCTGCGACCGCGCGCACCGGAGTGCCCGGCGCCGCAGCGATGCCGATTCCATTCCAGCGCAGCGTCGTGTTGTCAGGGCGGACGACGCGGCCAAAGTTGTAAAGGATGTTGCCGTCCACGGGCCAGTCCAGCTTGCCGTAATCCGACGTCTTGATCGAGCTTGCGCCGCGAGCGATGGCGCTCGCCTTGCTGCTTCCGCGCCGACGTGCAGCCTCTATGGACGAGATGATGTCGTTCAGCCTGGACTCGCTGCGCTTGACCCGGGCCAGGCGCTCCTGCGTCTTGCGCGAGTCGGCCTGTACGCGCACCAGACTCTTCTGGCGCTGGCTCTCGAGCGCCTGGAGCCGCGCTTCTTCCTGCGCTTTCTCCAACCGGTTCTGCTGCACGTCGCTCTGCAGGCTCACGAGCTGCCTTCTCCGGCCGCGGATCGTGGTCCGGAGATCGTCCATCCGCTTCACGAGCGCGCGGTCGTGCACGGCAATCTCGTGCAGATATTTATATCGCGCGATGAGCTCGCCGAAGGAGTCCGCCGACAACAACGCCTGAAAATCGAACAGCGGGCCGCGCTTGTAGATCTCCACTAGCCGGTGATTCAGTATCGCGCGCTTCGCCTCCGCCTCGTCCTCGGCGCGGACGAGGCTCGACGTCGTTCCCTTGACCTCGTCCGTGATCAGCCCGAGCTGCTGGTCGAGCGACGATACCACGCGCTTCGTCGCGTCGTGCTGCTTGTTGATGTTCTTGAGCTCGTCGTTCAGCGAGTGGGCACTGGATTGCAGCTTGTTCATGCGCTGCTGAAGCTCCGCGCGCTCGCGCCTGATGCGGTCGAGCTCCTCGCGATTGCTCTTGAGACGCGCATCGGTGTCCTGTGCGGCGAGCGCCATCGGGAGCACAGCGAGCAACAGCATCCCGCCAAGCGCGATCACCCTGTACTTCACAGCCGGCGCAGTTGCCGTCCTACGGCGAACGTGCTTCCCAGCAGACCGATCACCGCGCCGCCAATCACTCCAGCCGTGGCAAGTGCCGGATCGAAGAATTCAGTTCGCATGAACGAGTGACTGATGGCCGTACTCGTGGCCCACGTGAGACCGAGCGCGAGCAAACCGCCCATCACGCCCTGGATGAATCCTTCCAGCACGAACGGCATTCGGATGAATCCATTAGTGGCGCCCACGAGCCGCATGATCTCGATCTCCCTGGCACGCGCCATCACCATGATCCGAATCGTCGCTCCGATGATGATCACGGCAACCGCCGCGAACGCGACGCCCAGCCCGGTGCCGACCAGCGTAGCGATGGTGCGCAGCCGGTACAGCTTCGCCACCCAGTCCTCGCCGTAGCGAACGTCGTCCACGAAGTCGTACGACTTGAGACGATTCGCAACCGCCTGGACCGTGGTGGGATCGCGGTAGCCCGGCTTCAGCTTGATGTCCAGCGACGCTGGCAACACGCCTGGCTCGAACACGTCGCTGAATTCACCCAGCTCCTTGCGTGCGCGTGCGTATGCGTCGTCCTGCGAGACGTACGTCACCGACAACACTTCGGGAAATGCGTGGATGTCACCCATCGCGGCGCTGGACGCCTCGACCGGCGTGCCGTCGGCGATGAACGCTCTGATCTCGACGCGATTCTCGATCGCCTGCAACGCGTCGCGGATATTCACGGCCACGAGTCCGAACAGTCCGAACGCGAACAGTGAGAACGCGATTGTGACGACGCCGAGTACGCTGAGGAGCGGTGCGCGCCTGAACGCCGAGAATGCTTCGCGGATGACCATCATGCCGTGCCCCGGATCATATCGGATTCTCGTCGTGATGGCTCGGTGGCACGGCGCTCGGTGCCTTCTCGGCCGGTGGCGCTTCAGCGCTGTCGTAGACGAGACGCCCGTGGTTCAGCTCGATCGTGCGATATTCGGTGCGCCGGATCAGATCCAGATCGTGCGTCGCCATGATGACGGCGGTGCCGGCGGTGTTGATGTCGCGCAGAAGCTGAAACACTCCGCGTGTCGCGCGCTCGTCCAGATTGCCGGTCGGCTCGTCCGCGATGAGCACGAATGGATCGTTGACGAGTGCGCGGGCGATTGCGATACGCTGCTGCTCACCGCCCGAGAGCTCGCGCGGCAGCGCGGTTCCCTTGGACGCCAGTCCGACCTGCGTAAGTACACGGCCCACTCGCTGCCGTATCATGTCGGGGGGTGTTCCCGTCACTTCGAGAGCGAAGGCGATATTTGCCTCCGCCGATCTGTCTTCCAGCAGACGGAAGTCCTGGAACACGATTCCGAGATGGCGGCGCACCATCGACACTTCCTTCCTGGACGCGTCGCGAGCGCTCACACCGTTGACCCACACGTCGCCTGCGGTTGGGCGCTCCTCCATGTAGATCAGCTTGAGGATCGTGGACTTGCCCGATCCGCTCGGACCCGTGAGGAAGGCGAACTCGCCTTTGTGCAACTGAAACGATGCGTGGCTCAACGCGACGCCGCCGCGCGCGTATTCCTTCGCGACGTTGAGAAACCTTACCAGACTCAACCTTCAGCTACCTCAATGCCTGCTCAAAATCCGCGATCAGGTCGCCCGCATCCTCGAGCCCCACGCTGAAGCGCAGGAACCCGTCGGGAATCCCGATCTCGGCGCGTCCTTCCGGCGTCATCGCGGCGTGCGACGTGTATCGAGGCTCGCTCACCAGCGTATCCACGCCGCCCAGACTCGGTGCGTGCATCACGATCTCGAGCTTTTCGAGGAAACGCGTGGCCGCGTCGCCACCACCGGCGAGCACGAGAGCCATCATTCCGCCGAAGCCGTCGAGACACTGTTGCGCGATCTCGTGATCCGGATGTGATTCGAGGCCGGGATACAGGACCTTTGCGAACTCGGGACGCGTTTCGCACCACTGCGCCAGCTTCATTGCGTTCTCGTTCTGGCGCCGAACGCGCACGTCCAGCGTCTTCATTCCGCGCTCGAGCAGCCACACGGAAAACGGATCCGGCGACTGTCCCCAGACGATCATCTTCCTGCGGACCTCCTCGACGTACGACGCAGTGCCGATCACCGCACCGCCCAGCACGTCGTGGTGACCGTTGAGGTACTTGGTGGTGGAGTGAATGACTATGTCCGCGCCCTGTTCCAGCGGGCGGAAGTTGATCGGACTCGCAAAGGTCGAGTCGACTGCGAGCGCCACGCCTTCCGCCTTGGCGAGATTGGCGAGCGAGCTGAGGTCGAGCACGCGACAGGTCGGGTTGACCGGCGACTCGACGAATATCGCGCGCGTCGTCTGCCGCAACGCCTTGCGCCACATGCGCGGTGCCAGCGGATCGATCAGCGTGACTTCGATCCCCATCCCGGTCAGTTCCTGCGTGAAGAGCTTGTGCGTGCCGCCGTAGATCCACGAGCTGGAGAGCAGGTGATCGCCCGGTCGCAGCAGGGCCAGCATCGCGCAGCCCGTCGCACCCATTCCGCTCGACAGAGCCACCGCTGCCTCGCCTCCATCCAGCATCGCGAGCCTGCGTTCGACGAGCTCCACGTTCGGCGTGTTGCCGTATCGCCCGTACTTGAGACCTTCGGCGGTACCGAGCTCCTGAATGAAGCTTACCGACTGCGTGATGGGCGTGACCACCGGCGAGCCGGGAGGTAGATGTGTCGAACCGCCATGAAGCGGAATGGTTGACCGTCGCATTCTTACGTTCTGTCTGGAGTATCCAGGTCCGGCTTCACTACGGTCACGGACTCGGAGGGAAGCACACCGGGGATGTCTCGCAGCCCACAGGTGTGTTGTGGAAACGAATCGTCGATCAGCACTTCGGCCAACTGTTGTCCGCGCTCGCCACGAACCCACGCCAGCTCGCCGTTGGACAGAACGCGAAACCGCGCATCCACGCCTGACAGTCTAACCTGTGGACCACGCTCGGGGTCGGTCTTGCGCGTCGCGATGTAATCGATCACGCGCAGCTCCGGCTGGAAGCCCTTGAGGTCGACTTTCGGACGCGAGCCAAAAAACTTCATCAGTGTGTGACAGCTATATAGGAATTGCAGTCGGCTTCATGCGACACGAGCGACATCCCGTGGCGCTCGAGGACGACATCGATGGCTTCGATGTGCGACTCGCTGAGCCCGGTGAAGACGAACGTCGGAGTTCCCTTTTCGTGCTGCATGACGAGCTTCGCTACTATTTCGTCGGCACAGGAGAAATCCATCATCCCCACCTGCGAGAAATCGATCACCGTGACCGCGCAGTCGCGC
>DATNCZ010000324.1:0-4526 GCA_035553335.1 Gemmatimonadaceae bacterium | reverse complement strand
GCGTTGGTGAGTTGCGGGGCGACCGATCCCAATGCCACAGCGACTACAAGAGCGATTCTTTTCATTCCTGCCTCAGATCCAGCGATGATTTTGCCAGTTTTCGCCGATTTTCGGGCACTGAAACGGCAACGAGAGCTACGGTGAATTCGTCCGCGTAAAATATGGACAATCGGCGCGCACTTCGCACTTGTCCCGCGACTTGTTCCTGGCTCTTGTTCCCGGCACTTGTTCCTGGAGCGGCATCATGAAATCATTGTCTGGTGAACATTGCATTCGTTACTTCAACCGCTCACCCGGACCTGACTCCGGATGACCAGCTTGCGGTCGCCCAGCTCGAACGACGTCGGGCCCGGGTCACCGCTGCGATCTGGAACGACCCATCGGTCGATTGGACCGCTTTCGACGCGATAATCATTCGCTCGACCTGGGATTACCACCATCGCGCCGCGGAATTTCGGGCATGGATCGATGCGCTCGAGGCCGCGGGCGCTCCGGTGTGGAATCCGCCGCCGGTGCTGCGCTGGAACATGGAAAAGACGTATCTCCGTGATCTGGAGCGGGCGGGCGTGCCCATCGTTCCCACCGAATGGCTCGAGAAGGGCACCAATCCCGACCTCGCCGGACTGCTCGCGGAGCGTGGATGGATGGACGCGGTCGTGAAGCCGGTGATATCGGCGGCCGCGACCCGCACATGGCGCGTGTCGCACGCCACGGTGCTCGACGTCGGCGTGCAATTCGCCGAATCACTCGATGCCGGTGACGTAATGGTGCAGCCGTTCATGCCGGAGATCCAGACACGAGGCGAGTGGTCGCTGATGTTCATCGATGGCGACTTCAGTCACGCGGTGCGGAAGATGCCGACCGGAGGAGACTTTCGCGTGCAGACCGGATTTGGCGGCCGGTCGATCACCGACCAGCCGGACGGTGAAGTCATACGCGCCGCGCAACGCGTGCTCGATGTCGCGCCATCGCCGTGGCTGTATGCGCGCGTGGATGGAATAGAAACCGACGCCGGCTTCGTACTGCTCGAGTTGGAGATGCTGGAGCCGTCGCTGTTCTTCTCGCACACCACATCTGGCGCCGCGCGTTTCGCCGAGGCCGTAGTAGCGCGTCTGTAGTAGGGCGCGGATAAATCCGCGCCTGGCGCATTCAGGTGAGATCGCGCCTGGCCCCTTCAGGTGAGATTGGAACTGGATGAACCGGGATTCATCCGCGCGCCGTCACCCCACGAGCCGCGCAACGACCGTTGCCGCGATCGCGATCGCAACCACATCCTCGATCGCACCAATGTACGGATCGCTGATTCCGGTAACGCGTCGGGCGAACTTGCGTGCGTGAAACATTCCGAACGTCCCGGCAATCGCGCCGACCGCGCCGCATGCCGCGCCGGCCCAGGGATTGATTCCCCCGATCTGCACCAGCGCCGCTCCCGTGACCGAGCCGGACACGACCCTGAATACAAACGGCCCGAGCGCTGTACGGTTTGGCGTCATCGGCAGCTTGTCGCCTACAAGCTCGCCCAGTGCCGCGATGCCAAGGATTACGGCGACGGGAAAGAGCGCAAGCCACTGCGCCGGCGCACTGGCGGGGACGTATTCCGGACGACGCCATAGCGTCAGCGCCAGTACCGCCGGCGCCATCATGCTGCGCATTCCGGCTACGACTCCCAGTATGAGCGCCGCGCCACAGAAGAAGAACTCGGAATGGATTGGCATGTGCGTGTCTATCGGGTTATCTGTAGTTATACGCTCGAGGACGCATCGACACCACATTCCGGGTCACTTCCAGAAGATTCGCGATAATTGACCCGGCCGGACACTTGACGTAGCCAAAGTATCTGCCGCATCGTTCCCCGAGAGTTTGCAGTCCCGCATCGACCAAGAGGAGAATCAATTGATGAGGACGACTACCGCAGTGGCGCAGATTGTCGTGCGTCTGTTCGGTTTGATACTGATCATACTGGGCCTGTTCTTCTGGAGCGGCCATGCGCTGCAGCTGGTGAACGCACACATGCTGATCGGCTTGCTGTTCGTGATCGCGCTCTGGGTTCTCGCCGGCGTCGCCATAGCTGCGCATCAATCAGGTGGCCTCATTGCGCTTGGCTTCATCTGGGGAATCGTGGTCCTTGCGCTCGGTATGACTCAGCGGACACTGCTGCAGGGATCGGTGCACTGGGTGATCCAGGTTCTGCACCTTCTCGTGGGTCTCATTGCAATGGGAATCGGCGATAATCTTGCGAAAAGGATCAAGGGCGCTACCGCAGCGGCGCCATGATGGTGTAACGCTGCGGCGCGCGCACCGATCCGGTTTACGATCCGATTGTGAACATTGTCGCCGCGCTCGTGCCTCCCCACTCGATGCGGAGAAGTCCGCCACTTCCGGATCTTTCGGCATCGATGGAAATGGTCAGCTGCTCGACCGGCGTCGCGGTCTTGCCAAGTACCATCGGGGCGCGGCCGATCTCCAGCTCCTTCTTGTATGGAATTCCCCACTGCTTGGGGCTGCCCAGCTTGCCCAGTATCAGCTGCCACGACGCTGCCCCCGGCACTGTATTGATGGTATAGCTTCCGGGCGCGAGCGCGACAGATCCAAAGGTGAGTTTCCTGTCCGTGGTGAGCACCGTCGCTTCATCCGCGCCGGTACGCCATGGCCTTCCAGTTGGCATCAACGTCGCCTCGGCGCGCCCCTTCAGCGAAGGGCGGCCATACGAGATCGAGATGTGTGCAGTGCCGATCGTCCAGGCCGTCCTCACGTGCGGACTGCCGCCGCCGCCCGTGCCAAGTTGCGTGGTGGTCTGTGCGCCTGAGACAGCCGTGGCGGTGATTAGCAATGCGGCGGCGGCAGCTGTACGGATGATCACTCTCATCGTTCTCTCGGCGAAATGGGGGCAATGCAGCAGGTTTTGTGAAATCTATCTGCCGTTCATCGGGGCGAGATGGGCGTAACAGCTGTTTCTTTTTGCCAACTGTCGATTTTGTGCCGAGCCGCTCGACTATCGGACGAAGCTGCGGTAAATCACCCTTTCAGTGAGGCGAATCATGAAGTACCTCTGCTTGATCTACGACGAGGAATCGCTCTGGCAAAAAATGTCGCCGGACGAGATGGGCAAGGTGATGGGAGAGTACAACGCTTTCGGAGAGGACATCAAGGCCAGCGGGCATTTCATCGGAGGTAACGCGCTCCAGCCAACGTCTTCGGCCACGACGATCCGCGTTCGCAACGGGAAGACGATCACATCCGACGGTCCGTTCGCCGAAACGAAGGAGCAGCTCGGCGGATATTATCTGATCGAGGCCAAGGATCTGAACGACGCACTGCAGGTCGCAGGCAGAATTCCAGGCGCCAAACTTGGCTCGGTAGAAGTACGGCCCATCATGGTATTCAACAGCTGACAGCGGCTCGAATGCAATGACAGATGCTTCGACGCGTGCGCGAGAGATTGTGGAGAGCACTTACCGGTCCGACTCGCGCCGCGTCCTGGCAACACTCGTCCGGCTGCTAGGCGACTTCGACGTTGCGGAAGAAGCGTTGCACGACGCCTTTGCCGCGGCTCTGGAGCGATGGCCAGTCGATGGCGTGCCGGCGAATCCTCGCGCCTGGCTGGTAAGTGCCGGACGCTTTCGTGCGATAGATCACATCAGGCGTCGTGCGAGGTTCGACGCCAGGCACGCGGAGATAGCGGCTGAGTTGGAATCGCACGTCCCGATCAGCGTTCACGGTGGCGATGACGATGAGATTCCCGACGACAGACTGCGACTCATCTTCGCGTGCTGTCACCCGGCGCTGGCAATCGAGGCACAGGTTGCGCTCACGCTCAGGACCGTGGGCGGACTCACGACGGAAGAGATCGCGCGCGCCTTTCTCGTACCGGCACCGACGCTTGCACAGCGCATAGTGCGCGCGAAGAACAAGATCAGGGACGCGCGAATTCCGTATGAGATTCCGGGACAGGCCGAGTTGCCGGAGCGAATCGACGCCGTGCTAGCGGTCATCTATCTGATCTTCAACGAAGGCTATTCAGCGACGTTCGGCGACGAACTGACGCGCGCGGACATGTGCGCCGAGTCGATTCGTCTTGCGCGGATGCTCGCCGAACTTCATGAAGATTCGGAGGTGGATGGGTTGCTCGCGCTCATGTTGTTGCACGACTCGCGACGGGCCGCACGCATCGCTGGTGACGGTGAGCCGATTCTGCTGGACGATCAGGACCGCACACTCTGGGACCAGGCGAAGATTCGCGAAGGGATCACGCTCACCACGCGCGCCCTCGCATCCGGAAGGGTCGGGCCCTACGCGTTGCAGGCGGCGATCGCGGCGGTGCACGCCGAAGCGAGAACCGCGGCGGAGACTGATTGGGGCGAGATCGTGGGACTATGACGTGCTACTGCGGATTCAGGAATCGCCGGTGATCGAGCTTAACCGGGCGGTGGCGATCGCGATGCGGGATGGCGAGGCGCGTGGACTGGATCTGATCGATAGCCTCATGCGGCATGGAGAGCTTGCGGGATACTATCTCGCGCATTCGG
>DATNCZ010000323.1:0-10849 GCA_035553335.1 Gemmatimonadaceae bacterium | reverse complement strand
ATATTCGATCGGTATGCGACCGTTCCATCCGCGGATACCTCTGCGACGGCAATCATACGATTACGGGCAGCCAGGTTCGTATTTTGTCACGATGGTGACGGCCGCGCGCAGACCGATTCTCGGTGCACTCACAGGGCGCGGCGTGAAGCTGACGCCGAGTGGCGAGATTGTTCGACGATACTGGGACATGATTCCGGATCGTTTTCGGAGCGTGTCGGTTGATACCCTCGTCATCATGCCGGATCATGTCCATGCGATAGTTGTGTTTTCAGTGGATGCGGATCGCCCGCATACCCTGAGCACTGTCATCGGCTGGATAAAACAGCGTGCATCACGCGAAATCCGAGCGAGTGGGTACGTGCACACCGGTGTCTGGCA
Source organism: Gemmatimonadaceae bacterium (assembly GCA_035553335.1). GTDB lineage: Bacteria > Gemmatimonadota > Gemmatimonadetes > Gemmatimonadales > Gemmatimonadaceae > Fen-1247. Next base: position 10,471 of record DATNCZ010000323.1, on the reverse strand, counting down.
GCCGAGCTTTCACGATCGCATCATCGATAATCCAGAATCATTCGCGCGCATACGCCGCTACATCCTCGCGAATCCCATACGCGCTTCCTGCATTCAGTCAGCGCCTAGATGTTCGCGCAGGTGGGGCACGGATGCATCCGTGCCTGTCATTCCATAAAACAACCGAACCCAGAGGCTCGATCACCACACACTGCGCCAAACCGAGCTGCTGCGACCAATCCTTAACTGACGTCGGCTAAACAAGGAAGCCCGGCTCATCGCCGGGCTTCCTTGCTTTCCAGTATCTCGCGCGGCTACTCGCCTATAGTGTACAGCCGATCCCGGTGAGGAGCGACGGATCTACGTTGATGATCACGACTCCCTTGGCAGTCGCGCCTACTAGGATCAGCTGTCCTCCGGGTCGCACCGCTGACTTGATCGGACCGATGATCGGATTCTTCACGGGGATGACTGCGACCCGCCGGAAGTGGAGATTGTCATACACGTCGATCGACGGCTCGGTGGAAGCAGCGAACGACACACACGAGTTGCCAGTACCACCGGCACTCGATCGTGCGAAATCGAAACCCGGATTCCCCGATGTCGATGTCTGCAGCAATCCCTGCAGTCGGAGGTCCGAGTTGAGGATGTAGACAGAGTCTGCGCGAACAGCGCTCAGCGATCCGTCGAAATTGATCGCGACGCCGCCGACACGCGCGAATGTATTTGCGATGAAATCCGATACCTGTTCGGGCGCCGACACACCAAGATCCACGACGGGGAGTCCCAGCGGCTGAACGACGCCGTTCGGCAAAGTCAATGATGAGGCCAACCCGAATGCGGGGTTGAAACCGATCACGCGACTGCCCTGCACTGCGCCGCCTTCGCCCATGATGGCATGCGCGAAGTTGCCGGAGCTGCGGACGAACGTGCTGTCTCTGAATGCGATCTGCGACAGCTGTGCTACCACCGAGTAAAACACCGTATCCGGCTTGGTAACCGTATCACCCGGGCTGGACTGGACGTGCGGCGAGACCTTGACCACCTGCTGGAACGGCACCAGCACGGAGTCCGATCCCGCGGCGCAGTTATGGCCAGTCTGATCGCACCCGACACCAAAGCGGTCGATCTCGAGCGAATCCGCTCCCACCGTCGTTCCAAGTGCTTGCTCGAAGAAGAAATGCGAGCTCTTGGTGGTGAGATTTTCGTACCGTACGGTTCCCTGATTTCCGAAGGGCGTTGACTGCCCGGGTGTCGGAGTGGTCGAGTAGACCAGTAGTACCTGATCGCAACTGTTCGGTGATGGAATTCCACCCGCCGAACGACAGACTGGCGCGAGGAACTGCGGCCGGTCGCTGAAGTCGTACGGTGTCTTGGTGAGCGTTACGTTCGGACCCGACGCGCCAGTGGTTTTGACGGTGAGCACACGGATGTGCGGTAGCGGATATCGGTATACCTCACGACCCTCGGTCGAGAACGGGCTCGAATGATCCAGCAGGCTCACATACCCGATCGACGTACCGCCCGAGTTCGCGACAAGAAGCGTGTCGCCATAATCGCCCGTCGAAGGAGTACGCGGCCACGGGGCGATGCCCCACGGGCGCGATCCAACCGCGATCGGTGATTTGAAGCTGGAATCGGCGAGGTTGAATACTTCCAACTCGTTGCGATCGATGTTCGTCAGGTAGAGCTTGTCGTACCGCGGGTGATAGATCGCGTCCGCGATAGTACCGCCGTTTGGTACCTGGCGCGTCACGCCAGCTACGACTACGAGCGTATCGACGCGGTCGATCCCGCTGGCGAGCTTGGCATAACCCTTCACGCCACTGCTCGTCGTTGCGAACGCCTTTACATAAACGGTCGTCGGGAACGGTGGTACGATGCTGCTGGGAATCTTCAGATTGAACTTGCGCGGAAGAGATGTCAAGTGGCCGTCGGAAGTCGAATCTCCCTGCACGACTATCGGACCGCCGATCGTTCCGGTGATCTCGTAACCGATGTCCGTTATGCCGGAGCCGGTCGTGTCGGTAGCACTAACAGACAGTGTGTCATTCACCTCGACACGCTTGTCAGATCCAAAGTTGACTATCGCTGGCGCTTTCACGCCGGTAGCCGTCTTGACCTGCAGTGTTATCGGCGTGCCAAGGCCGCGGTTGCCCAGCGAGTCGCGAATGAACGGCGTCAGCGTGACTGCGCCAACCGCTGTCGACGGAGGAACCGGCATCGTCAGCTGCGTGGCCGTCGAGTCCCCGAGTGGACTCGAGAACGCGATCGAATCCGACGATGTAAACGCGCCCGAAGTCTGGTAGCCAAGCCACTGAACCTTCACCTTGCTGGTCCCGCTAATACCAATGACTGTAGACTTGCCCACGATAGTCGTGGAGCCGGTTACCGGTGCCGTGATCACAACACTGGCCGGCGCGAGATTTCCTGTGCCCAGCTTGAGAGTGTCGGGCTTGGAGGCGTTTCCCGCGCCGTCGTATGCGACCGCCACCAGAGTGACCGGCGTTCCGGCTGGAACGCTGCGCGGTACCGATAGCGAGAAGGCGAGGCTTGTGCTTGTCACCGCCGAGTGAAAGGCGGTGTCGAATGCCGCCGTCACACCGCCAGTTGCGTCTACATGTACGCGTGCGATTCCAAGATTGTCGCCAACGCTTGCCGAGAAGGATAGTACCGAATCCACACTGCTCGTCACCTTCGCCAGCGCGATGGTCGGCGCGGTGTGATCGCTCGTTCCGTCCAGCGTCTGGTCGCTGCACGCGAGCGCGCCAAGGGCGAGCGCGCCGAGGGCGAGCGCCGTGAATACCGCGGCGGAGTGCCTAATGTGCTTTGTCATGTTACCGCTCACGAGTCGATCTCACGCGCTCACCGTCGTCGATGACGTGCGGCGTGATGAGAATGAGAAGGTCGCGCTTCTCTTCGGACTTCTGCGTAACTCCGAACAGCTTGCCAACCAGCGGGAGATCGACGAGCACCGGAATGCCGCTCTTGCTCTGCGTCACCTGCGTGACGGTGAGACCACCGATCACGGCCGTCTCGCCGTCGTTCACAAGAAGCCGGTTGTCGGCGCTCTGCTTGTTGAACACGTAGCCGATGTCGGATCCTGCGAGCTGCGCATCCGAGTTCTCGGCGTGAACGTCCAGGAGCACCTGATGGTTGTTCGTTATGTGCGGTGTGACCTGAAGAATGATACCGACCGAGTGGAAGCTCACAGTCGCTTTCGGCTGAACAGCTCCGGCGGCGCCCGACTGCTGGGTGCTCAGGTCGAGCACGCGCACGGGGATGTCCTGACCCACCTGAATGTTTGCCTGCCTATTATCCACCGTCACGATGCTCGGCTCCGCCTGCAGGTCTGCGAGGCGTACTTCCTGAAGAGCGTCCAGGAAGCTTGTGAGTGAGAAATGACCGAGCGCAGCGGAGTAGACTAGCTGCAAGGCCGGCGATGCTATGCGATTGTTCGCGTCCGCGATGCCGGACAGCGTGTTGCCGCCCAGCGCGATCCGGTTCCCTGTAACCGGTGTGCCGCCGCCAAGTCCGATCGGTACGCCGTCGGCGTTCGTAATCGGTTTGAGCGTGGTCGGGTCGATGCGCGGCGCGAGCGTGCTGAAGAACTGGTTCTGAGTGCCGAGGTCGTACGAGAGACCGAGATCCTCGATGTTCGTGCGATCGACGAACACGATCTTCGCCTTGATCGAGACCTGCGGCGTGCGAACGTCCAGCGCCTCGACGTAATTGATGATGCCGGCAATGCGCGAAGGCGTCTCAGTCACTATCAGCGTGTTGGTCCCAGGGTTCGACGCAACCGCGCCACGCGTGATGCAGGTCTGGTTGCCGAAGCTGGTCGCTGCACCGCTTCCTGTACCGCCGGCTGCGCTGGCCGGCCCGCCGGCGACGCAGTCCTTTGCGAGCAGCTTGGTAACGACGGGCACGAGCGAATCGGCCTTTGCGTAGTTGACGGGAATGAGCTGAGTGACCAACGGCTCGAAGGCCTGACGGGCCTGTACGTTGGCGTAGCTGTCGACGGTAATGATTCCCGACGCAGGATCTTCGGAAGCTGCAAGACCCTGTCCCTGCAGGATCGCACGAAGTGCGACGTCCCACGGTTGATTCCGGATCTCGGCCGTAACCGTTCCTGTAACGTCGCGGCCCGTAACGATCGTGCGCCCGGCAAACGTGGCAAACGCGGCGATGACGTCGCGAATGTCGGCGTCCTGGTATGTGACCGTAATGCGTGGCTGCGTCGACTGCTGCACGCTCGGCAGATACGACGGCTGACTCACGACTGTCATCGTGGAGCGCGGCGGTGCGATCGACGGTGAAGCGTCATCGCTGGAGCGAGCATCTTCGCGCGCCCGGTCGGCCGCGCGACCGTCGAGGCCGGTCCAAGAGGCGAAACCACCCGAGCCGCCACTGATCGCGATGCGCACCTCGTTGTTGCCGCGCTGTACCTGGTACGGATGAGAGCCGTCCAGTTGCAGCACGACCCGGACGACCGTTGCCGAGAACTGTGAGACGCGGACGTCGGTGATTCCGCCGCGTGCGACCTTGTCGTATGCAGACGGTGTCTCGGCAAGCGAAGCGCCCTTTATATCCACGACGACGCGGTACGGGGCGTCGAGTGTGAAATCCTGGATCTCGACCGGACTCTGAACGCCGATCACGACGTCAGCGTGGCCAGTCGCGGGGACGACGCTCACTCCAGTTACGGTCGGTGCGGCCGTCCTGGAACACACACCAGAACAGGCGGTGTATCCCTGTGACGCGGCAGGAGTGAGAGAATGACCCGGCGCGATTGCAAACGCGGCGAGGGTGATCAGGGGCAACTTCATGGTGTCCTCTTTATTGTGGTATCACCGATCGCGAGCGTTTCCTGACGGCTGAATCCGAATTCCTCGAGCGCAAACGTGACGACCTTTGGATCGATTCTAACGACGCGCATGCGGCCCAGTGCGGTGCCGACCTTGACGCGGTACTGCTCCTTCGTCCCGAGATCACGAAGGACGGCAACAGAATTCCGCCCAAGGGGATCGAATGCGATAGTAGTCAGTCGCAGATCGGATAGCGTGGGTCGGATCTCGCTGCTCTTTACCAGCGAGACGAACGGATCGCGCCGGCCATCCGGATCGTAACGGAAGACTTCGCGATTGAACGTGACGGTAGTCGCGCTGTCCCGCGTGCCGCCCGAGTCTGCGACCTCATCAGCCTGTGCATGTGCATCACCCCTGACCAGGAGCAACAAGGCAATTGCCATTACCAACGTCGCTGCAATCGCGAGAGGATGGTTCACAACGCCATTACGCTTGTGCGTCGTCATTTTGTCTCCTTGCTCAGCACAAGCGGAGTTGTGCGTGCGACGTAGGTCTGGAGTTGAAAGCTTGCGTCGAGCAGTGACTCACCGGCTTTCTGATGCGATTTGTCCTTGTCGCCCGGGTGAATCTTGAGCTCGAGTCCCAGTGGTGCCATGATGCGGTTGAGCGAGCCGACGTTGGTGAGGAATTCGGCCAGCTCATGGTAGCCGCCCATCACCGACACCTTGTAGCGGTACGTATCGAACTGCTCGCCCGGAATCACAGGAACCGGCTCGACCGACGCGAGGTCGAGCCCCACGCGCCGTGCCGCCGTGGATACATTCTCGAGGAGCGATGGAACTTCGTTCGAGGTCGGTACGAGCTCGCGCATCATGTCCAGATTCTTCTGATATTGCGCGGCTTCTGTCTGCAACTGCTGTACGGTGCCGCGAGCTATTGCGACGCGCGCCTTGCGATTATTCGTCTCGACGGAATCGACGTGTGCACTCAGCGAACCGATCGTTACGGCCTTCGGTGTGAAGATGAACCACCAGAATGCCACAGCGAGCAGAATCGCGATGATTCCGGATCCGACCAGCGCCTGTTCGCGCTGCGTCATGTTTGCGCCGATTGCCATGCTAGCGCACCGCTATTGAAAGTGGAACCGTCTGCAGCACATGCGCAGGCGGAACTTCCGTCTGTGCTTCGAGCTGGAACTCTGTCACTTCCTTGCCCTCGGCGGTGACGAGATCGGAGCGGGTAAGCTGCACATTCTTGATGAACGGAGACGCCTCGAGGTTCTTCATGAATTGCGTGAGAGCCTGGACGTCGACCGTCTGCCCGACGATGCGGAACGTCATCGTACTCGCAACGCCGTTGAACAGCGAGTCCGCGCGCGCCTTGCGCGCCGCCGCCTAAGCCTGCTTCATGCCGCCAGCCTTCTTGGCGCTGTCCACCTTGGCCTTTCCAGCGGCAGAAGTGTCACCGATCATTGCTGCGGTCGTAGTGACGGCACTCGTCTGAGCTATGGATACCAGCCAGGTGTACTGCGGTACGGCGAGATTCACGGCCTCGAGCACGTGCGGCCACGTGTACCGCGTATCATCGATCGACTTGATGATGGCAAGCTGCTGATATACCGAGTCACGCGCCGTCTCCGCGTGACTGCGCGCCGTGAGCACAGCGGCAAAGCGCGCGGAGTCGGTCGCAGCTGCGGATTCACGTGTGTCAACGGCACTCTGCTGTCTTACCTGCAACAGGTACATGCCCGCGATTCCGCCGAGCCCCAGGACGACGCCTGCGACGGCAAATATGAGGTACTTGTCCTTGAGGTTCGCGCCAAGACTCGCGATTGCCGCGCCGGGGGCAAAGTCGACACCACGACGAGTGGTGCGCTTGGCGCCGGGCAGAAGATTGATCTCTATCATGATGCCTTGCGGAGGCCGAGCCCGACGGGGAGCATCAGGAGCGGCGCAATCTCGTCCATGGTGAAGTGCGAGAGCGCACCGTCGCGTACGTGGAGATTCGCGAGCGGGTTGGCGTATTCGACCTTGAGGTGAAGCCGCTGGCCGAGGACGTCAGCGAGGCCTGGAACCCGGGACCCACCGCCGCAGATGTAGATCGCGCGAACCTGCGGCGCGCCGCGCGCCGATGCGGCCAGAAAGGCCGCCGCCCGCTCGACACCGACGGCTATTTCCTCTCCGCGAGCTTCGAGGACCGCGTCGAGCTGATCGGTGCGATCGTAGCCGCGCACCATGCGCTCCGCATCGTCCGCCGCAAGTCCGTGATGGCGTTGAAGATCTTCTTGAAAGCGACGAGTCCCGACGGCCAGGTCGCGCGTGAGAATCGGCACGCCGTTGTCCAGAACATTGACGTTGGTTATTTCGTTGCCGACGTTCACCAGCGCTACGGCGCCGCGCATCGCTTCGGGGTGGTTCAGCTCGAATGCATTGTGCAACGCAAACGCGTCGACATCCACCAGGCTCGGGGTAAGGCCGGCCTCGGCGAGAATGCGGAGCTTTGCGTCCACGAGCTCCCGCTTGGCCGCGACGAGCAGCACGCTCATCTCTTCGGGGTTCGAACCTTCATCATCGTCGAGAACCTGGAAATCAAGCTCAACCGATTCCACGTCCGGGACATGCTGCTCAGCTTCCCAGCGCATGAGCTCGCGCGCCTGCTGCTCCTTGACACGCTCGGTCTGGATGCGCTTGATGATGACGTCGCGTCCGCCGACAGCGGTGACGACCTGAGTCGCCTTGACGCCCGCCCTTTCCATTGCTTCCTGGATCGCATCAGACACGAGTCGTGGATCCATAACCTCTCCTTCGACTATTGCGTCAGGAAGAAGTGGTGCAACGGCAACCTTCACCAGCTCCGGAACCCCGCGGGCGTGATCCATGACCACGACCTTGATGAGTCCGGAGCCGATGTCGAGTCCAACCGTTGTCTTACTGCGGCCGAAAAAGGACATGCGACTCCATCTTGAGTTCGGACGGGAAGTCCGTTACGCAACTCTTATCGAGGTCAATACGACTGGTCGGCCCAAAAGGTCACGTTTTCAGAACAACTCCACCCAGGCGCGTTCCGGTACCGGGTGAAGCGAGAAATCGGTGGTATCCTGCGGGATCAGCGCGGTGATGCCAACCCGGTGACGGGCCGCCAGGCTTCCCCCATGAATTGTCGCTGTCGCGACTATCCATACGATGGAAGTATCGACCTTTTCCACCGTTGCGTTGAGCACGATGTTTCCATCGCTACGACTGGTGGCTCCGACCGGTCCGAGCGGGAGGTGGCGCAGGGTGCGGACATCGGCGGCTGCAAGCGCATTCCACGCTTCGGACTCAGCGCTGACCAGCACCTGGCGCTGGAGAGTGCCGGCTCTGGCGGTTTCCGCCTCGGTGAGAGAACCGTCGATCGCACCGAACATGAGCGCGCTGCCGAGTATCATCAGGAGCAGTACGATGACGAGAGCGAAGCCGCGTCGATCCGGCCTCGCCGTCCCGCTATTCGTGACCATCATCTGTTGCGGACGGCAACGGTCACGGTTGCCGAATCGGCAACGAGCGGCGCGGCGAGTCCCGGCAACCGTACCGGACGCTGATATCTCGCGCGCGATACGATCTCGACACGCGCGACATCGGTCGTGGGCCCGTTACCTGTGAGAGGGGCGCCGCTGTGCGTGAAATACCTGAACTTGATTGGCGGGCCCACCAAGCCCTCGTACGGTCCGCTCACCGGTTGGACCGGTGCACAGCCGCCCGTGCATCGACGATAGCCCAGATACCATTTACCGTCGCCGCCTCGATACACGTCGTACCGGACGCGCCGGACAAAGCGCACTGGACGTCCACGGTGCACGCCAGCGGTCAACGCCGGCGTGAACGATATGTCATATGAACGGCCAGATCCGGCTTCGCTCGCGGACAGCAGGCCTGCTGAAAGGGGGCATCCGGTGAATGTCGGCGTAGTTCCGAACGAAGCGATGCGCGCACGCGTCCAGCCTGAAGGAGACGCCGATGACGAGTCCTTGAAGATGAGCACGTAGTCACCGGTATCGGGAGTGGTAACCCAGCTGGAGAGCGTGCGGCCGCTCGCGATAGTGTCGGGTGGCAAGGTGATTCGCGCCGAGGTCGGAACCGTGCAAACCGTCGACGACCCGATCGCCGAATAGAATTCGACTGCAGTGTCGGATGCGAAAAGGATGCTGTCTCCCGCCGAGGAACTGCCGCGCAGATCGGCGGCGACCAGATCGGACGCGTCACGGAGTCGCGTGCGCAGATCGATGCCGGCTGCGATCGCGTCGTAGATCCGTTGGTGGCGAACAACGTGAGAAACCGCCATCAGTACGACGAGCGCCGCAACGACGATCCCTGTCAGCAGCTCGACGAGTGATACCGCGCGGCGTGCGTGTATCGATGGCATACGCGGGGTTGCTGAGCCTGGGTACGCTTTGTCTGATCGATCCGGATGCGACATGCCGATACAGTACAACCGGCGTGAGCGGAGGGATTAAGCGGAACAGACGGCACACAGTCATTTCACTGCAATCCCGTGTACCTGCAACCTCAGGGACACGCGCTGGTCGCGATGTAATGCTCGACACGTGCTCCGGATCGCTGAGCGAACCGAACTGTCTGGGTGACGTGAATGAGCGCGCCTGTGGGCGATGCGGACCAGTCGGCCGCGACGGCGTTCACGGAATCCGAGCCGGCACCGGCGACGCAGCCAACCGCGAATGCGTGCTCGCGTTGCGATTCGGCGAGCCGCGTGGCAGTTGTCTGTCGCTCGGAATCCGCGAGGGCACGGAGGACGAGCGTGAGTGACCCTTCGAGTCCAAGGAAGACGACGCCGACCAGGACCAGAGCTATCAGAGCTTCGATGAGGATGAAACCGCGGGGTGACTGCAGGTGGCGAATGTGCATGCCCGACGATACAGCCGACATGACGGAACTGGGCTCATCCGAAACGCGACAGGTGGGTCACATCACAGCGCCATGGGCAACTCTACCCAACCAATTCGTACGCCGACCCGGCCAATCGCCTGGTCGATCCATACCAGCAAAAAAGAACGGCGGCCGAGTGGGCCGCCGTTCTTCTTGCTGAGCTGCTAACCGTCTTTACTTACAAGCCGGTGCGCCGGCGACGGTGTCAGCACCGGCGAGACCCGGTGTGTTACCCGTGTGCATACCGCACTGCTGGCTGGTCTGCGTGCTGGTCGCGAGTGCATGCCACGCGGTCGGAGGGCCTGCCTCGAGCGTCGCGGTGATGGTGTTGCCAGTCGACGGCGAGAAGCCGTTCGTAGTATCACTCGGCGCGGCGAACGTATGCGTGAAGTAGGCGCCGTTGTTGGCGGATGCATAGCCCTCTTCAGCCGTCGCGAGATTCTTGAGGTCCGTCTTCATCGACGCGACGTATGCGCGCTCTTTCGTTGCTGCGAACTTCGGGATCGCGATCGCGGCCAGGATGCCGATGATCACGACGACGATCAGGAGCTCGATGAGCGTGAATCCTTTGCGAAGCTTGAGCATGTCTCGATTCCCAGGAGTGAGTGACTTGGCGAGGTAGGAAGGTCGCCGGACAGTAAGGCAACGGGCGGACCGCAACGGCCGGGGCAGTAGCAACCTGTGGGCTTACATGTGCTTAGCTCGTTGTGTGACCGGCGCACCAGCCGCATTTGCTGTCGTCTTTTGCACGGCTTCTGGCAG
>DATNCZ010000322.1:0-21194 GCA_035553335.1 Gemmatimonadaceae bacterium | reverse complement strand
GTCTTTACGACCGGAAAATGGATCGGTGTGAGTGGTTGCATCTGAAGTTGGTCAGTCAGGCCCAATTATAGCGTTATCCCAGCCTCGAAGGCTGGCCACCCCGGGACATGTCGGGCGCACCAGTCAGCGGCGAATTCCCTCGCCCGCCAATTCTACTCAATCCGACGTGTCGCTTCGTCTCAAGCTCACAGCCGCCCTCGGGGTGGCACTCGTAATTCTGCTCGTAGGCGTCGCTTCGCTCTATGCCCTGCGGCAATCGACCAACGCCGCGGCCGCGGTCGAGCACTCCGAGATGGTTCGGGTGCAGCTGGAGCGCGCACTCACGACCATCGTGAACGCCGAAACGGGCCAGCGCGGCTACCTCATCACGCAGGACACCGACTACCTCGCACCGTACACGTCCGCGCGTACGGACCTGGACCACGAGATTGCGTCGATCCGCGCACTCACCGGAGACAGTCCGCTCCAGCAGCGTCGCACCGATTCGCTGGCGCTCATAGCCGACGCCAAGCTGGTCACGATGAACGAAACCGTAGTGTTGACGCAATCGGGCAATCGCGACTCCGCGCTCAAGATCGTCATGACGGGACGCGGCGCGGAGTTGACGCGCCGCGCACGCAGCGTGATCGACGAGATGGAAGAGACGCAGTCAGAGCAGCTCACCGAGCGCATCAACATCTACAACAGCCGAAAGCGTGCCGTAACGCTCGTGACGGTCATCGGCAGTCTGCTCGCCGCCACGCTCTCCATTCTCACGATGCTCTGGCTGCGCAGTGGGATAAAGCAACTGGAAGCGGCCAAGGATACGATCGAGGAACAATCGGCCGAGCTGGGAGACGAGCTGACCAGGTCGCAATCGCTCAGCGACAGGCTCGCGGTTAGCAACGATGACCTGCAACAGGCGAACACCGCAGCCGAGAGTGCGCGCGTCCGTTTCGAGCAACTGCTGCAGTCGACGGACGAGTCGATTTTCGGAATGGACGCCACTGGCGTCTGCACCTTCGTCAACGCGTCCGGCGCACAGCTGCTCGGCTACGAGCGTAATGAATTGCTCGGCAGGAACATACATGAAGTGCTGCACCATCACCACGCCGACGGGTCCCCGTACCCGCTCGAGCAATGTCCGATACACAAGGCCATGGTCGATGGAACTTCGGTTCGAATTGCAGATGAGGTGTTCTGGACTCGCGCCGGCCGTGCGGTGCCGGTGGAGTACACTTCGTCGCCAATCCTGAGCAACGGACGGACGGTTGGAGCGGTGATCGCCTTCAACGACATCACCGCTCGCAAGCGCGCCGAGCGTGAGCGCGAACGTCTCATCGGCGCGCTTGCTCGCAGCAATCAGGAGCTGGACCAGTTCGCGTACGTTGCATCACACGATCTCAAGGCGCCGTTACGCGGCATCGCGAACCTGTCGCAATGGATCGAGGAGGACCTGGGCGAGAGCGTTCCGCCGGACGTCTCGGAGAAGATGGCACTCGTGCGCGGCCGCGTGCAGCGCCTGGAAGCGCTGATCGACGGCATTCTGCAGTACTCCCGCGCCGGCCGCGTACGCTCGGCGGTCGAGCAGGTTGACGTGGGGCTGCTCGTGAAGGACGTGGTAGAGCTGCTGGCACCACCGCCAGAGGTCACCGTCACGATCGAACCCGGCATGCCGACGATCGCGACCGAGCGCACGCCACTTCAACAGGTCTTCATGAACCTCATCAACAACGCGATCAAGTACAACCGGCGTCCGGGTGCCCGAATCACGGTATCGTCGCGCGATGCCGGCAGCATGTATGCATTCAGTGTAGCGGACAACGGCCCCGGCATCGAGCCGGAATATCACGATCGGATCTTCGGGATCTTCCAGACGCTCGAATCGCGTGACCGGGTCGAGGGTACTGGCATAGGCCTATCCGTCGTAAAGAAGACTGTCGAGCTGCACGGTGGATCGGTTACCGTACAATCCGCGCTCGGAGAAGGCGCGATCTTCACTTTTGAATGGCCCAAGAGCGCCGAGGAGACAACGGCAGCATGAGTATCGAACGAACGCTGAATCTGGTTCTCGTCGAGGACGACGAGATCGACGTAATGAATGTCCGACGAGCGCTGGAGCGCGCGCACGTGACGAATCCCGTGTTCGTGGCGCACAACGGACTCGAGGGATTGGAGCTGCTTCGCAGCAACACCGTGCCGAAGGATCGGCGGCTCGTTCTGCTCGATCTCAACATGCCGAGGATGAACGGAATCGAGTTCCTCCGCGAGCTCCGGAAGGATCCGGCGCTGCGTTCCACACCTGTCGTAGTGCTGACCACGTCGGACGATGATCGCGACAAGATACAGGCGTACGATCTGAACGTGGCCGGATATCTTCTCAAGCCGGTGACGTTCGTCAACTTCGTGGACGTCATGGCGGCGCTCAACAAGTACTGGGCTCTGGTCGAGCTGCCCGAGCTGCGTTGAGCATGCAACCGCTGTCGATCCTGCTCGTTGACGATGACGAGGTGGATCGGCTCGCGCTTCGCCGCGCACTCGGCAAGGCGAACCTCGGCGAGCTCGTGATCGTCGAAACGGAACGCGCACGCGACGCGTTCACGCAGATCACGAGCAAGTCGTTCGATTGTGCCTTCTTCGATTTCCGTCTGCCCGATAGTGACGGTGTGGCCTTGTTGCGCGACGTGCGGACAGCTGGCGTGAATACTCCAGTCATAGTGCTGACGGGATTTGGCGATGAGCAGACGGTACTGGATGCAATGAAGGCTGGTGCCACCGATTACGTCGCCAAGTCGGCTGTCTCGCCGGAACGTATCGGACAGGTAGTACGCTCGGCGGTGCGACTGGCGGCGGCGGAGCGCCACGCAGACGCGGCCCGGGCGGCGCACGAGCGTTACGCGAATCAGCTTGTTGGGTTGGCTGATGCAGCGGTCGCCGTCAACCGGGCGGAGAACGTTCGTGACCTGCTCGACGCGGCCGCCATGCACGCATGTCTCATCACAGGCGCGCCGGCGGCATGTGTCACACTCGGCGGCAGCGCGATGAAGGATCTTTCCGATGATGATGACAGTTGGGGCTGGTATTCGGTAGACGGTGACGCGCGGCGGGACATATCCTCGCCGATAGAGGTTTCTCTCCCCGGCCGCGGCGATGAGCCCATCGGCGCGATCATGCTGGAGGTGTGGGCAAACCGCGGGAGCGATGCCGCGGTAGTGAACCAGCTGGCCCGTCTGGTTGGTGGCGCACTCGAGAACGTGCGGCTCTATCGCGCCGCCCAACGCGCGACTCAGGCACGGAACGACGTGCTGGCGATCGTCTCACACGATCTACGCAATCCGCTGCACACGATCGTTCTCAGCGCGTCGTATCTGGCCGATGTGTTTCTTCCGGACCTGCCGGAGGCTGCACTTCAACAGACGCAGATCATCCGGCGCGCGGTCGATCGCGCAAACCGGCTGATTCAGGACCTGCTCGACGTCTCACGAATCGACGCGGGGGGATTCTCCGTCGTCACTGAACCGATCGCGCCGGCAGCGCTGCTCGCGGACGCATTCGAAGCAATGGCGCCGACCGCTGCCGCCGCAAATGTAGAACTCAGCTGTTGCAGCGACGATGCGGATCTGCCCGATGTGATGGCAGATCGCGAGCGGCTGCAGCAGGTTTTCAGCAATCTCATCGGAAACGCGGTGAAATTCACGCCGGCCGGCGGACGAATAGAGGTCACGGCGAGCGCCGATGGCCCATTCAACGTTCGTTTCTCCGTTCGTGACAGCGGACCGGGAGTGAGTCCGGAGAACTTGCCGCACATCTTCGACAGGTTCTGGCAGGCAACCCATGGCGAGCGTACCGGCGCGGGACTGGGACTCGCGATCGCCCGCGGTATCGTCGAAGCCCATCATGGCACGATCCGGGCGCGCAGCGAACCGGGCCAGGGCGCCGAGATCGTGTTCGATCTACCGGTGGCATGAACGACGCATAGCGTCGGCCAGCACGTGCAGACGCGCCAGCGCTACGAAGCTTGTACCGCCGCTGTTGCGTTCAGTGCTTCGCGCACTTTCGCGGTGAGGCCTTCCGGCGTGAACGGCTTCTGAATGAATGTACTTCCGGAATCGACCAGCCTCTGGCGAAGCGACGTCTGCTCGGTGTATCCCGACATCACCAGCACCGCGACGTTGGGCTCACGCTCCCGGATCCGCGTCGTCAGCTCGCCGCCACTCATCTCCGGCATGATCATGTCAGTCAACAGGAGGTCGATGCCGTGCCCGATCCTGTCGTGAATCGCGAGCGCCTCGCTACCATCGGCGGCCGCGTAAATGGTGTATCCCGCACGCTCAAGGATGCGGGTCGCCGTCGTGCGCACTGAGTCATCGTCCTCGACCAGCAGGATGGTCTCTGCGCCACGGGTGACAGTGCTCACCGGTGCCGTAGCGACGTTCACCGCCGGCGCCGACTGTACCAGCGGCAGATAGACCTTGAATGTTGCGCCGACTCCCGGCTCGCTGCGCACGGTGATGTAACCGCCGGACTGTGTGATGATGCCATGTGCGGTCGAGAGGCCAAGTCCGGTTCCCTTGCCGTACTCCTTGGTCGTGAAGAACGGCTCGAAGATCCGCGACTGCATCGGCTCCGGGATACCGCAGCCTGTATCGCTCACGGCGAGTGTCACGTAGTCACCCGCCTTGGCACCCGCGCACTCGCTGCCATCCGTGCCGTCGAGCCTGGCATCTCTGGTCTCGATGACGAGCTCGCCGCCTTCGGGCATCGCATCGCGGGCATTGACGATGAGATTCATCAGTACCTGCTCCAGCTGGCCCGGGTCCGCGTTGACCCATCCAAGCGACCGATCGAGTTTCATGATCACCTTGATATCGGCCGGAAGGACGCGGCGCAGCATCTGCTCCATTCCTTCCACCACGTCATTGAGATCGAGCACACGAGGCTCCAGCATCTGCTGGCGACTGAACGCAAGTAGCTGACGCGTGAGCACGCCAGCACGATCGGCTGCGCTCATTATCTCCTTGATGTCGGGGCGGATCGGCTCGTCCTTGGGAAGCTCGGAGAGAAGTATCCCCGCGTATCCGGTAACGACGGTCAGAAGATTGTTGAAGTCGTGCGCGATTCCACCCGCGAGCTGGCCGACGGCGTCCATCTTCTGGGCATGCCGCAACTGGGCCTCGAGCTTCGCGCGCTCGGAAAGATCCGCTGCCAGCAGCACAAAGCCGCTCGGTTCCGAATGCGCATTTCTGACAACGCCGACCGAAAGACTCAGATCGACCAGAGAACCATCGCGGCGCATGCGCTGTGCGTGAACATCGATGAACCGCCCCTCGCGCAGTGCGCGCGTGCGACTGCGCGCAATCTCCGGCAGCATCGTTTCCGACGCGAGTGGATATGGCTTGCCGATGACTTCCTCTGCCGTCCACCCGAACAATCGCTCCGCGGCACCGTTCCACTGAAGCACCTGGAGGTTCAGATCCGTCGCAATTATCGCAACTGGCGAACTGTCGAACAGAGCTCGGATGAACTCGTTCGATGCGCGCAATGCGCTCTCAGCTTCCTTGCGCGCGTCGATGTCGCGGCTTGCGGTCACGAGCTCTATCACGTTGCCCCACACCGGATCGCGTATTGCACGCCCGGTGGTTTCCAGCCAGATGGAACGACCATCGGCGTGACGCAAACGATGCTCCACGCGATACGCACCATTTGTCACCCGCAACTGGTCGAGGATCTGATCCATCGTGGTTGGATCCTCGTCGCTGCTCAACTCGGTGAGATGACGACCTTCGAGCTGGCGCGGCCGATAACCCAGAGTCTGATACACAGCGGGCGACACGTACACGATGCGTCCATCCGGAGCATGGCGCACTATGATGTCAGTCGCGTTGTCAGCCAGTAGTCGATAGCGAACTTCGGATTCGGCCGTTTCCCGATGCTTGCGCTCTCGCATTGTCTGGCGGCGCGCGATCGTGATGATTGCGATCATGAAGATGACAGCCGCAGCAGTGGACAGCTCCGTAGCGAGCCTCGAGTCCACTGACGCGAATACGACGTCTGTCAGTTCTTGCCGCCGCAGTCCCCACGGCATACCGTCGATGCGCGTCGCGAATTCGACATGCGATCCGGACACCGCGGCGGTCGTTTCCGGCTGTATCAGGAAGGCCGCGCGCGCTGAACGAGGCGCCAGTGCCGCCGGCCATGCCCCCTCGAGTCTCCCACGCATCCGATCCGGGGTCAGCGTGACTTCGTAGATCGAATCATCGATTCCGGCGATGAGAGAAGCCGCTTCGGTTGCGGTGCGGCCCGACCACGCGGAGATGTCCGTCAGCAGCGGCGTGGCATCGCTGGTGAGCACTACCGACCCGATGATCCGACCTGTGATCGGGTTCTGACCGGTCCGCAGCTGAGCCGCGGTGACGCGGTGCGCGAATGCGACAGCGAGTGTCTGAGAGCCCAGCGGGAATGGGCCGAATGTCTGTCCGGAATCGGTAAGGAGCGACGCCATGGCCGCCCTTCGAACAGCCTCCGGTGGGGGCTGAGAGGAGACGGTTCCAACAACATTTCCCTGGCTGTCGAGGAGCCACACTCCGTTGAAGCCGTGAAGCTGGTTGAGCATCGCCATGCTTCGCGTCAGCATGCTCCTGATCGTATCTGCCGACGGTACGGGACGCGCCTGCGCTGGAATGCCAAACAGCTCGGGGCTCTGCCCAGCGGAGATCGCCAGCAGCCTTGCATCAGCCTGGCGCGGCCGGAGCCAATTGGACGCGTTGGCGCCGGCGAGACGAGCGATCACTGATGACCGCGTTGCCCAGGAGTGCACGGAATCCTGGCGGAGGACATGCCGGCGCACAGCAGCAGCGGATGCGAAACTGACCGTAGTCGCCGCAATAATCGCGACGGTCCGCCATGGACGGCTACGGAATGATTCCACAAGCTGGAGCTGGTCCTCAGGCATCAAATTATCCTGGGAAATAAAAAGTGCTTGGTTCGGGGGGCAGACGGTTACGGATGCTTACGCTACGGCCATATCTCCTTCTGAGGTCTCGGCGCTTCGCAATCGCGGCTTGACTGCCAATCTGAATAATCGCTGCCGGCTGTCCCACCCTGCCCCAAACTCCAATCTATCTCTTCGAGCCGAGCGCGCCACCGACTATCCTCGATCCTTCGGCCGCAGCACGAGGCCCAGGCTCACCAGAGCGAGTATCAGTGCAATCCATTGCACCCACTGCCCGGAGGTCGCAAGGCCTCCCGCGGTGGTCGAATCAACTGGAGCGATACTGGTGACGGAGGCGGGCGTTTTAGACCCCTTCTCGCCGGTCCAATCGACGCGCTCGTTGCCGGCGTAGGTCTGATAAACCGGCCAGATCAGTTGCGTTGCCGTCTTGGGGTTCGCCGCCATGAAAGGGAATTCCACAAAACGCTGCGGAGCGAGCGTCCCTGTCCATACCGCCCCCACGATTCGCTTCGCCGAATCGGTGAGCACCTGGAGCTGCCATCCAGGAACGTCCTCGAACGCGGTAATGCGCACTCCGTCTGGAAAATGAATCTCCACCCGCGTCGTCGGAACCGTCTTCTCGTTCGGGACACGCAGCACGTAACGCTCGTATGCGCCAGTCGCGGATTTCCTGGGATAGACGACAGCGTGCGCGAACGCTACCGCGGGAACGAGCGACGCAATTGCGCTTGCCAGTACCAGTACACGAATCAGGCGACGTTGAATGTTCATTGATTGGAGGTGTGAACGTGTGAGGACGGGGATGTTGCGGCGGGATGTGAAGGTGATACGTACGCGAGCAATCCGCCGAGCAACACGACGATGCTCATCACCGCAACCTCGCTGCGTATCGTCGCTGTGAAGACGCCGGAAATCGTGGCGCCGTGTGTCAGACGTGGCAACACCCGATATCGGTGGTGGGCGCCGAATGCAAGCAGAACGAGGAGCCCCGCGATCTTGGCGAGCAACACGGCGCCGTACGCAGAGCTGAACAGATCCCATGGCGATGACATGAACAGCAATGCCTGCAACACCCCAGAAAGGATCACCACGATTGCAGCGACAAGCGCAATCGTCGAGACACGCAACGCATCGCGCATGAATGTGTCAGTCGCGTCACGATCATACGCAATGAGGTAGAGTAATGCGCCGAGCCACGCACCACCCGCCAGAAGATGCAGTGCCCTTGCCGGCTCCGTCCAGAGCGGATCGATTGCAGCCGAATGACCGCTCGCACCGCTCACGACGAGCGCAGCAACCGCGAACAATAGCGCAAGCCGCTGGCGCCTCGCGATCGCGAGCGCCCAGAGAACGAGAATGGTGAGGCCGGTACGCCAGATCTCGATCTTCCCTATGCTGCTTGCGAGAAGCGCCGACGTCGAATCGCTGCCAAGCCGGTGATCCAGCGACGCATTCATGATCCAGGCGCCGAAGTGCAGCGCGAGCAGTATCGCCGCAGCGATCGAGAGCCGGGTCGCAAGTCGTGCCGGTCTGCGCTGCACGAGCTCGGTCGCGGTACGCGGCCACGACAGACAGAACAGCAAACCCATGACCGCCATGAGACATCCGAGCCCGAGCCCGCGTAGCGCGGCTGGCACTATGGGAGCTCCGATCACAGTCGGGCCCCAGGTGGACGGTGTGTTCAGAGCGACGGGAGAAACCGGCGGAGCCTGTTCAGCGGAATTGCCTGTCCAGAAGATGATGCTCCCCTCGACCGGATGACCGTCAGCCGAAACGACTCGCCATACAAGTCGATAGGACCCCGGTGCGAGCGATTGGACCGGTGCAACTATCGCGTGTACGTCGTGCGGGTCTCCCGCAACGACGAGCCGTGTGATGCTGCCATCGTCTGCTACGAGCGACAGTCGCGCCAGCGTGGGCTCGATTTCTTCACTGAACAAGAGACGCACGCGCGGCGGGCTGACCGACAGATGAGCATTCGCAGCCGGCTCGGAGCTTACGAGCGAGGCGTGCGCGTGCGCGACCGATCGCGTGGCAAACAGCATGACCAGACTACCGAAAAAGACGAATGCGGCGATCTGCACACGGGCCATGAAGCGCGCGTGCGCAGCATGTCGTGTGCCCGTTCGGTCAGCACCGGCGACGCTTGGCATGCTACAGCGAGTACTTCACGCCTGCCACAACGGTACGCTGCGGGAATGGATGAAACAGAAAGTACTTCCGATCGAGAAGATTATCGACTCCTACAGACGCTCCCCAGTGACGATCGATCCGGTAGTTTGCGCGGGCATCCATCACGAACCACTCGCTGAATCCCTGATACGTGTTTGGATTGACATCGGTGTTATCCAGCGTTGTGAACATCTTCCCGCTGTAGCGCCCCGCCAGCGAGAAGGCGACTCGCGTGTCAGGGTGATATGTGGTAAGGAACGTTGCGCGCCACTTTGGAATGTTTGGCAGAAACTTGCCCACCGCGGTACCCGTCGGCGCCGACGCACTCGCACGTCCCGAGAGCGCCAGCGTACGTGCGTCGAGATATGTCACGCTCCCGGACAGATCCAGCCCGCGAAAGAGGATCCCCGTGCTGTTACCCGTCAGCTCGACGCCTCGCGCCCTTACATGATCCACGTTGGAGAGAAACGAATACAACGTCGGCGAGCTCGGCACGAGGGGAAGGAACTGCGAAATGATCGCGTCGTGCACGTCGTCCTGGAACAGCGACAGCTGCACGTCCCCGCGATCGAAAGAATGTCTTGCACGCAGCTCGGCGGCAAGATCGTCATCCGGCTTCAGATTCGGATCTGGAGAGGTGAACGTTGCGCCCGTCGAGACGAGCTGATACAGCTCAGCCGGTGTCGCAAAGCGATACGCCTTCGCGACAGACGCCGTGATCTTCCAATCCGGAGCCGCATCCCACGCAAGTACCGCCTTGGGCGAGAACTTTGACGATGTGACCGTGGGCTGAACGACGCGCGTGGATCCGTTCACGTTGAGGCCGTCGTAACCGCGCCAATCCTCGTAGCGAGCACCCACGGTGAGATTAACCGTCGGACTCACGAGCCACGCCTCCTGCGCCCACAAAGCGTAAGTGCGTGTCTTGCCGTCGCCCTCGGTCGATACGGTAGTGAGCGGACCATCGCGCCAGTCGGGGGTGTTGAACGTCGGGTTCGCCAGCGCGTAACGATCCGCATGCGCACCGAATGTCACGGTATGTGTCGCACCCGGCCCTCCGCGATGCCACGCGCCCTTGAGATCCAGCGTGGACCAGCCCGTGCCATCCATCATCGCGACCTTGCCACCGGTTCCGAACGATGCACCGCCCGACACGGCCGCCGGAGTCCGCTGTCGATCCTTGTCGTACTGATACAGCGTGCCGACCGCTTCGAAGTCCCAATCGCTCTTCGTGTCCGTCCGAAGCGAGAAACTCTGCGACGTATGCGTCTGGTCGAGATCGTAGAAACCGCTCGCGAATCCCGACTGCCCGCCGAACGTCGGCTGACCCGAGTCAGCCAGATACGTATCGACGCTCGACTTTCCGTCATTGTGCCAGAAGCCGATCGTGTACGCCGCGCGAAGCACCGGCGTGACATCGTAGGCGAGCTTGATCTTCCCGTTGGTCATGCCGGTGTGAAGCAGGCCGGAAGCCCCGGTTACGTTGGTCGGCGCACCGAGCTTGTTCGCGCTCGCGTAACCGCCAGTCGCACCGGCCGGCAAGCTCGAGCTCGTAACATAGAGCAGCGGCTGACTCTGACTGTTCTCATAGCTACCGCTTGCCCAGAACGAGAATCCGCCGAACCGGTCGCCGACGGTGGCGTTGGTGAGCGAGGTCCCGAAAGATCGATCGGTTCCATAGAGATTGTAGTGCTGCAGCGCCTGGGTCTGCTGTACCGACCCTTCGAGCGAGTTCGGCTGGCGCGTCGTGATCTCCATCACTGCACCCATCGAATTGCCCGGGTACGCCGCCGAGTAGGGCCCGTACATGATGTCGATGCGCGATATCTCCTCGGGAGATATGAGACCCCACCGCGGCCCACCGATGGTGTTGTTGTTTGCGATCAATGCGGAAAGCGGAACGCCGTCGGCATATACGAGACTGCGCGCACTGGAACTCACTCCCCAGACTCGCGTCCCGATGGTCGCCTGCGTATCACCGTAGTTCCGTTTCCGAATGTACAGACTGGGCAGGTACTTAACCGCATCTTCCGGGTCGACGAGATTGACCGTCTCCTTCGCCTTCTGGGCGGTGATGCTCGCCGTCGCCGGCAACGTGAGAAGCTGGAGTGGAGCGACGTGCGTTTCGCTGCCACGCTTTGCCGTAACCTGAACGGCACGGAGCTTCGCGGTGCTGTCCCGGGCGGTGGTGTCACGCGCGGGCTGCTGGGCAGCCGGAGTGACCTGGGCACGGAGTCGTCCCGGATGCGCCAACACGCACACAACAGAAATCAGCAGCACCAGGTGCGGCTTGAATGTCCTGCCCGACAATTTCGAAATCATTTATATGGCTCTGAAAACGGGCGGCGCCACTTGCGCACGCCTTCCGTGAATCGGTGATGGAACACGACACCGGGCGCCAGATTGGCGCGCTGGTCGTGATCGAGGATGTTATGTGATGATGTTCGTACGGGTGACGCGGCCGCGTTGCATCACGCGTGCACCGTACGAGGACTACGCTGTCAAACTGCTTGTCAGCGTGTCAGACAGAGAGCGCTACAGGGGGACCGTTGGCGAACGGGTGCGCGTATGCGACCGCCGCAACGGGAGTGCTCACATCACACGACGGTGCGATCGCCGCGTATTCCACGGTCCTGCTGACAGCTGCGTCGGCGCGCGCGGAAACCGGCACCAGCACCGGCGGTGCACAACAGCAATCGCTTAGACAGGTACAGGTTGTGCCAGACCCCTGCGAGGGCGAATCGTTGTGGCCAGCGTGCTGCGCAGTGCCGCTCTGCGCCGTGATACCGCCGTCCATCCCCGGCATCGCGGGCATGCCAACCATTTGCGACGCACTGCCACCGTGCATGGCGCACGGGTGCAGCATCATGGGCTCGGTCAGTGCAATACCGAGCCAGATGCCCCACATGGCGGTAACTACGCGAATCCAGAGCGCGCGTCGCATCCCGAAACTTACAGAAGAACTGCTTCGAAAGACATCCTCCCCCGCTCGGGCATGGCGCGCCGGGGGAGTCGGCGGGAAAAACGCCGACAAAATGGTCAGGCAATCTCTGACCGGATGATGATCCTCGGCAGCTTCTGGCGGCCTGGCCCGGCATGAGCCAGTCGTTCCCGCCAACGGACGGAGCCACCATGCGAATGGTAAATTCCGGGATGATCCTGAATCAGCTGTTCACAGATCTATTCGTCCCAGGCGTATCGATCGCAGAGAAGGTTCTGCGCACCGTGCTGGTCTACGGCTTTCTCATCGTTCTGCTGAGAGTGGCCGGCAAGCGTACACTCGGGCAGGTCACATCGTTCGATCTCGTAGTTCTGCTGTTGCTGTCGAATACGGTGCAGAACGCAATAATCGGCAACGACAACTCACTCCTGGGTGGTCTGATTGGTGCAGTTGTGCTGATCGCGGGCGACTACGTGGTTGTCAGAGCACTGTACAATCACCGGAAGCTGGATCGCATAATCGAAGGAGCCACGTCGGTGCTGGTTCACCATGGCAAGTTTGTGGACGCAAACCTGAAGCGTCAGTTGATCACGCGGGCGGAACTCGAAGCCGACATGCGCAAACAGGGCATCGCGCACATGTCAGACGTGCGCTGCGCGCGAATCGAGACTGGCGGTGCCGTCACGTTCGAGCTCGAGAGCCCTACGCAATACGAAAAGCATCTCACCGATCTCGTCACGCGACTCGAGCGAATCGAAAGCATGCTGGAAAGACTGGAAGCGTCCGGCAGTGATCAGCAGGCCGACACGTAGCTCCACGGGGTACGAGTGAGAATCTGGCACGGACGACACGCTGCACCGCTCGTAGCCATATGGGCGCTGGCGTCGATCGTCGCGGCGGTCCTTTACAGGATCGAGGACATACAGCCTGCGCTGTCGGATCTCATCCGGCCAGTCTACGTCGTCCTGCTTGGGCTGGCGTTGCTGGTCACCTGGAAGTGGTTCCGTGCGCGCGCAAGCGGAAAGCAGCACGATCGCAGACATGGTGATCGCAGACACGCGGATCGACGCGAGGAAAGCGACGTCGATCCCTGAGCATGCTACGCCGCCACGGCGTCCTTCACTCCGGTGAGCTGCTCGTTGACCCAGGTCAGAGATTTGGTATAGAGCCAGGCCATCTGCATCGGAAGCACCCCCAGCGACGACGCGAGCACATCGACCTGGTCCCACTCGCCGCGCTGGTACGCGTCGGCCAGCAACAACGGCTCGGCGTACGGCCCACTCCCCTCCATTACAGCCTGACGGATCTCGTCCGACACGCTGACGCGCGCCAGCACGTCGCGCATCGGCATGCGCAGCAGCACGTCGAGCATGGAGAACAACCCGGTCATGAACAGGGCCTGCGGATGCCGCACCTGCGGGCTGGATTCAGCGATAAGCTCGCACAACCGCGCGCGCAACAGAGCCGCGTACACGAGCTGATCGGTAACGTCGTTGCCAGTCACCATCGACGAGACCATGAGCAACGCGAGCCAGCGATACAGCATCTGGCGCCCGACCATGCGGATCGCGTAGCCGATGGAGTCGATTCCGCGGCCACCAACGGACGCGGAATTCACGATGCGCAACAGCTTGTAGGTGAGCGTCGGATCGGAACGGAAGCCACTCTCTATGGCCGCGTCGGGAGTCTCGTGATCCCGCAACATGTTGAGCAGACGCATCATCGCTGTCTGTCCTACTTCGATCTCCTTGCGCGTCACGAGCTCGGGACGGCGATAGAAGTATCCCTGAAAGAGATCGAAGCCGAGCTTCATGCACTCCTGGTGCATGTCCATCGTCTCTACGCGCTCTGCGAGAATCTGCACGTTGAACGGTCGCAAGCGCCGTATCAACGCGGCCAGCTCGCCGGGCTTTCTGTGCAGTACGTCGAGCTTGACTATGCCGACGGTGTGAAGCAATGCGTCGAAAGACTGGTCGTCAACGTAATCGTCCAGCGCAAGCTGGTATCCGCTCTGCGTGAGACGCTTGCAAGCGGAGACGACCGCGGCGTCATTTCCAACGTTTTCGAGTACCTCGATCACGACTTTCTGTGATGGAAGAAGCTCGACCTGGCCGTCGAGCAGGAACTCACGCGTGCAGTTCACGAACGCGCGGTGGCCGTCCGTGAGGTCGTCGAGGCCGATATCGAGGAAGGAATGAATCACCGTATCGGTGCACATCGCATCCGCGGCGGCGCCGTCCGCGATCGTGGACAGCGCCGTGTTCCGGTACAGCAGCTCGTATCCGGAAAGCCGGTCGTGCCGGTCGAAGATTGGCTGGCGTGCGACAAATACGTCAATCATGGCGTGCCAACGATTAGGGCTCCGATAATTGGTGAACCTCATCTAATTATCGGCTTCGCGACGGGCGGAGTCGCAAATTCTGCATCCGGCGGCACGCCAGCCTGCACCGCCGCCCCTGCTAGGCGGCGGACTTCAACGCGGCGAAGAGAGCCCCGACCGCGCGGATCACATCCTCATTACCCTCACGCATGAGGGCGGCGAGGATGTGCTTGCAGACGGTATCGCGCCACAGGAAATCGCCACAATCGCAACGCGGATGATCCGCGGAATAAAGATCGACCCAGTGCTCCGACTGCCCACCTACGATCCTGTATCGCCCATATCCCACATGCTCTGCGCGCAGCCCGAGCGCTCGTTCGAGACGAGCGACATCAGCTCCCGGGCCCTCGAAATCCAGCACCGGCAGCAATTCAACCTGATCCCGTTCCACTGTACTAACTCCTTTGATATCAATCACTTACCGAACCAGATTGATACCCGGAACATCAGATTATGTTGCGTCGAACGGCCGCTCGAGAACTACTTTCCAACCCCCGCGAACATGACAGGTCCGGTAGGCGTGGGCATCCCTCCGTCGGGCTCCTCGGTCACCGCGACACGCCGCAAGCTGCCGGGCTCCATCGGGTGTTTGGAGGCCACCACGGCCGAGCCTGTGGAGTCGGGCATGAAGGTGCCGACGGAGACGGGGGTGGTGGTACCGCGCGCGATGAGCCACACCTGATAGACCTTTCCACGGGCGGGCTGCTTCACGTTGGACGCGTACATGATGAACATCTGCTTCTTCTGGTCCCAGAACATGCGCGCCATGGGCGACGCATCTGCGTAGCTCATCAGGTCGATGACGCGAGTGTGCATTCCGGTCAGGGCGGATATGAGGCTGTCCTTTTGTGCGAGAGAGATCCGCAGCTGGGCGACCTGCACCTCGAGACTCGAGTCGTGCAGCGCGCTCGCGGTCCTGGCGCTCTCAGTCTGGGACCGGTTCCGCCAGTTGTAGATGCCGAATGCCGCGATGACCACCGCAGCGGCGAGAGCCAGCCCCCCGAAGATGCGTCCCATCGGGAGGCGGCGCCGCGGCTCGAAGGGAATCACGTGAAGCGGAGTATGCCGAGGCTGCGCGTTTCCGTGCGATGGTGGTGGAGCGTGATGGCGCGCAGCGGATGATGACGCAGGTCTGGCAGGCCTAGCCGGCCGCTCGACTTGCTGCGTGCTTTCCGCCGTCGCTTCGGACGACGTTGCGCGGCGCCCGACATTGGTCGCGGCGGCACGTGCGACGAGTCGCGAACGAATCCCTGCCGACCGGCCGCGATTCATTTGTTGCATCGGCGCGAGCCGGGCGAGCTCGGCGACCACGGCTTCCATGGCGGCGAGATCCGCAGAGACAGCGGGATCTACCGAGGCGGCAGCGTAGAGATCTGCTTCCTCCTGCGGTGTGAGCGCGCCGAGTGCGGCGCCCGCGACGTCGAACGCCGGCTCCGCGTCGTTCAACGGAGTCGGGGACACCGGATGCCCAGAGACCGACCGGTCATTCGCGGCGTCGTCGCCCGCGTTTGCATCCTGCGGGTGCTTGTCGTTCAGCTCGTTGTCGTCGCTCATGCTCTGCTCTCTCGCAGGCCGATCAATTTGTCCCGCAATTTCTGCATGCCCAGCCGCGTTCTCGTCTTGATCGTGCCGAGCGGCTCGCCGAGGAGTTCGGCGATTTCGGATTGGCTCAAGCCGCGGAAGTAAGCCAGGTCGAGCGCGCGGCGCTGGTCTTCAGGAAGCTCCTGCAGCGCTGCGTGTACGAGTTGTCTGCGTTCGTTGCCTTCGACGTCCTGAGATGGATCGGGAGCGGGATCACGCAGGACGCTCAGGTCGGCGGCGATGTCCTCGCGGTTGCGCTTGCGACTGCGGAGCCGGTCGAGCGCGCGACTGCGCGCGATCGTCAGAATCCACGTCCGCACAGTTCCACGCGAGGCATCGTAAGATGAAGCACGCTGCCATATCTGCCAGAACGTTTCTTCCACGACGTCCTCCGCACCATCAGCATCCCTGAGGAGATGAGCCACCACGGAGTAAACCGGCTGCGCCCAGCTATCGTACAGCGCTGCCAGAGCCGACTCATCGCCCCCGGCGATCCGCCGGACGAGGGATGAATCATCGCTGGGCGTAGCAATAGCTGGTCGTGTGGTGTACGCCGGATCCTGCCGCGACGGATTCATTGCGAGGGAATCTACCCCGCGACGCCCGGGCGGGCCATGCGGCGGCGTGTGTGGATTGGTGGCGACGGAGTGCGTTACGAAGGGAATCCGCTCGCGTCCCTATATAAGGATGATCCTGAGCGGGCTTCCCGATGACGACATTACGACATCGACTGTCCTCGCTCGAACTGGAGAACACGTGGCATGACAAAGATCCTTGGGATGACCGGCTCGTTCGTCTTCAGCTCTGTGGGCTGGTGGCTGGGCGCGTTTGTCGGGACGATGACGGCGTGCATGCTGTCGATCGTCGGCATCGGCGTGGGGATGTATATCGGCCGCAGGATAGCTTCGGACTTCTTCTAGTCTTTCGATGTTGTGGCGCCGATGTAATTCGATTCGGCGAGCGCTGATGTGATTGGCCGCTTTCAGATGACTCATGCGACCTTCGAGCATGAGGAAGAAACTGTTGTTGAGGCGAGTGTTTTGCGGCTGTGTGATCGCCGCGTGTTTTGGTAGCGCCGGGTTCGATGAGTCATTGCTTCTGGCGCAGGGCGCGACACCCAGAAATGGCCTGGTGACTGTGACGGGCGAGTTTCGCGAGGACGGGTCGTGCCAGGTCTTCGCGGATGGCAAGCCCGTTTTCAATCCATCCGACAGCGCCCAGACGGTGTACATTCACGACGCGACGCTGAACCTGGCGCCGAGTGGATTCGATGCGCACGAATTGTGGTGTGCCCCGAGCAGTCCGCAGCAGCCTACGATACCGCCGATCGATCTCGAGGCGCGCTCGTTCGTCGTTCTGCTCTACGCTCCGAACGGACAACTTGCGCACCCTCGGAGGTACGACGTGCGAGCCGGCATACCCACGTCGGAAGCTGCGACGCGCCTCGTCGGGACGGGATTGTTCGGAATGAGCCCTCAGGTAACCGTCGATTCGTTACCGATTCAGATCGGGCTGGTATATCTGATGGGAATTCGGGGAACCGTGGACATAATCCGGGTCGATGCCAACAGGGTGGTGGCGAAGTTTGCGTTCGACGCGCAGCCAGCGCGATCGCTATGAGTAGCGGGAGATCACATGGTGCCGATAGGAATCATCGTGCGCCCGCGCGGCGCGCAAAGAAGCGCCGCGCGGCGCTAGACGCCGGATACCATCGCGATCAGTACTTCGCGAGGTAGTTGTCCAGCTCCCACTTGCTCACCTGCATCATGTACTCGCGCCATTCCTCACGCTTGGCCGCGAGAAAGTGACGCGTGACGTGCGGGCCAAGAGCATCACGAATGACGTCGTCCTTCTCGAGCTCGTCGCAGGCTTCGTTGAGGTCGTGAGGGAGATCGTCGATGCGCAAACGACGGCGTTCGCGGTGTGACATCTCCCAGATGTTCTCGTTAACAGGCTCGCGGTAATCGGCACGCGTTTCGATTCCATCCAGACCCGCGGCCAGCATCACGGCGAGAGCGAGGTACGGATTGGCAGACGGATCAGGCGCGCGATGCTCCACGCGCGTGCCGATCTTGCGACGCGCCGGAATGCGCAGCATCGGTGATCGGTTGCGCATCGACCATGCAACGTTGGCCGGCGCTTCGTATCCGGTGAGAAGCCGCTTGTACGAATTGACGAGCGGATTGGTGATCGCGGTGCACGCGCGCGCATGCTTGAGCAGGCCGCCAATGTAATGCAGCGCGGTCTCACTGAGCTCGTACTGACCGTCCGCATCATAGAATGCGTTCTCATTACCACGAAAGAGCGATTGGTGCGTGTGCATGCCGCTGCCGCTCTGCCCGAAGATCGGCTTGGGCATGAACGACGCGACGAGGCCGAACTGCTGAGCCACGTATTTGACGACGAACCGGAAGGTCGTGATGTTGTCGGCGGTGCGCAGCGCGTCGGCGTAGCGAAAATCGATTTCGTGCTGGCCATGCGCCACCTCGTGATGCGCGGCTTCGACCTCGAAGCCCATCTTTTCCAGCGCCACCACAATCGCTCGACGCGCATCTTCGCCAAGGTCCGACGGCGCGAGGTCGAAATAGCTCCCGACGTCGTGGGTGGCGGTGGACACTTTTCCTCCGGTGCCCGGCCGAAACATGAAGAATTCGGCCTCCATGCCGGCGTTCATCCGGAATCCCATCGCCTCGGCTCGGGCTACGGCCCGCTTGAGAACCCAGCGCGGGTCGCCCTCGAAATGGTCGCCATCAGGGGTGTGCACGTCGCAGATGAGCCGAGCGACCCGGGCCTCGGGATCACCCCAGGGATAGACCTGGAAGGTGGACAGGTCCGGAACGAGGAGCATGTCGGACTCCTCGATGCGAACGAACCCTTCTATTGAAGAGCCGTCGAACATTATGTCCCCGTCCAGGGCCTTCTCTATCTGGGAGGACGGGATCTCGACGTTCTTGTTTATGCCCAGGATATCGGTAAACTGGAGCCTCAGAAATCGGACATCCTGCTCCTTTATGACGTCCAGAATTTCCCTTTTTTGCATTATTTAGCCCGGTTTGCTTGCGATTGATTGCCTAAATATGCAAATTGTTACCCCAGTTGTGCAAGTTTTGCAATTTCCCTCATAACATCCGGCCTCGCCGCCACCTACAATGCCTACCGCCCGCCAGCTAGCAGTCCAGGACATTTCCGCCCGCATCACCGACGAATCCTCCGCGCCGGTGCCCCTCCGCACGTCCGAGTATTTCGGCGTCAACACGTTCGGCGCGCGCCAGATGCGCGAGAAGCTGCCCAAGGAGATCTACGTCAAGCTTCTCTCGGCGGTCCGCCAGGGGAAGAAACTCGACCGCGACATCGCGCCGACCGTCGCGCAGGTGATCAAGGACTGGGCTGTCTCGCGCGGTGTGACCCACTTCACTCACTGGTTCCAGCCGCAGACGGGACTGACGGCAGAGAAGCACGACGCGTTCCTCACTTTCGACGACGAGCTGGAGCCGATGGAATCGTTTTCAGCGGCGCAGCTGATCCAGAGCGAGCCGGACGCATCGAGCTTTCCGTCGGGCGGATTGCGGGCGACGTGGGAGGCGAGAGGTTATACCGCGTGGAATCCGGCGAGTCCGGTGTTCATCGTCGAGAGCGCAGGGGCACGCACGCTGTGCGTTCCATCCGTGTTCATCGGCTACAATGGCGAGGCGCTCGACGAGATGACCCCGCTGCTGCGAAGCTCCGACGTCCTGTCGCAGAAAGCGACCGAATTGCTCGAGCTGATGGGCGACAAGAGCGTGCGGCGCGTCTACACCACGCTCGGCGCGGAGCAGGAATACTTTCTGATCGATCGCACGCTGTTCGCGATGCGGCCGGATCTGGTGATGGCGGGACGTACACTGATCGGCGCTCCGCCGTCGCGCGGACAGCAGCTGGAAGACCACTACTTCGGCGGAATCCCGGAGCGCGTGCAGGCATGCATCGCGGAAGTGGAACATGAGCTGTACAAGCTGAGCGTGCCGATCGTCACGCGACACAACGAAGTCGCGCCGTGCCAGTTCGAGATGGCGCCGATGTTCGAGGAGACCGACATCGCCGTCGATCACAACCAGATAGTGATGGCGACGCTGCGGCGCGTAGCTCTGCGACACGGTTTGCAGGCGCTGCTCGCGGAGAAGCCGTTTGCGGGGATGAACGGCAGCGGCAAGCACTGCAACTGGGCGATGGCGGTTCGCTCGGACGATCCGGCGCTGGACGGCGTCAATCTCCTCAAGCCTGGCAAGACACCGCACCAGAACATTCGCTTCCTGCTCTTCCTCGCAGCCGTGCTCAAGGGTGTTCACAAGCACGCCGGGCTGCTGCGCGCGGCGATCGCGACGTCGGGCAACGAACACCGGCTTGGTGGAAACGAAGCGCCGCCTGCGATCATCTCGGTGTTCATGGGAACGATGCTCACGCGCGTCATCGACGAGATAATCGACGGCAAGAGCACCAAGAGCGCCGACCAGCAGATGATCGGCCTCGGCGTCGCCAAGCTTCCCGAAATCGAGAAGGACAACACCGATCGCAATCGCACGTCGCCGTTCGCGTTCACGGGCCAGAAGTTCGAGTTTCGCGCCGTGGGATCGAGCCAGAGCATCGCATTCCCGATCGTTCTGCTGAATGCGGCGGTCGCCGAGGCGATCTCGGAGATCACCGAGGAACTGCGCGGCGAGCTGAAGGGTGGAAAGGGCGACACCAAATCGGTGGACGACGCTGCGTTGAAAGTCGTTCGCAAGGCGTTCAAGGAGAGTGCGGCGATCCGATTCGAAGGCAACAACTATTCGGAAGAGTGGGTGCGCGAAGCGAAGAAGCGCGGCCTGCTCAACCTGCGCCGGAGCCCCGAGGCACTGGAGCAGCTTGCAACTGAACAGTCACACAAGCTGCTCACGTCGCTCGGGATCTTCACGAAGGAAGAGCTCGAGTCGCGCTACCACGTCAGGCTCGAGCGCTACACCAAGGACATGCTGATCGAGCTTCACACGATGCGCGAGATGGTCGATACGTACGTCATGCCGGCGGCGCTCGGCTACGCGGGCTCGCTGGCCGCCGCGGCGGCGCAGGCCAAGTCAGCCGGCATCAGCGTGATTCCGAAGGTCGGCATCGCGAACAAGGTTGGCGAGATGATCGAGGAGTTGATCGTGCGCAAGGAGAAGCTGACCGACGCG
>DATNCZ010000321.1:0-8889 GCA_035553335.1 Gemmatimonadaceae bacterium | reverse complement strand
CGGCTGCAATCCCATGATGAAATCCTCTTTCGACCGATCCTGCGGCGCCTGTAGCGTCGTCAGCGGCAGCATCACGCCGTTGCGCAGCATCGCCAGGCGAATCGGCTGCAGCAACCACTCGTCCAGCGAATTCTTCTCGATGCCGATCTTCACCGGCCGATGCGCTTCCTGCACGCGAAACAGATCGTCGACGAGCTCGTTCGGCTTCCAGTAAAAACCGCCGCTCTCGTGCACGAGGATCTTGCTCGACATGCGCGATACGACGACTTTGCCGGTGCGATCAGATGCGTGATCGCCTTCCTTCGTGCGCGCGGTGCGCGTCGAGCGCGACGGATCGTAAATCGCATAACGCGGCATCCAGTGCCACGGCGACACGTCCAGCGAAGCCAGCATGTCCGGCTTGAATGGCTTCTTCTCGTAATCGACCGCCTGCAGCATGTACTCCTGCAAGAACTCGGAGAGCATGCCGCTCTGCTGAAACTTGCGCTTCTCCGCGCGTACCCAGGACATCGGGTATCGCTCCGGCCACAGCGCCACCGCTTCCGGGTCGTCGGGATCGCGATCGCACACCGGATACGCGCGATACAGCCACTCGCCCGAACGCGCCAGCCGCGTGACCATGCAATCTTCCGCACGCCGCGCCTGCGCGAAACGAATGCGCCGACGCGTGACATCCAGCGCCGGCACGAGCTCGAGATACAACTTCTTCATCGACTCGTCGACCGCCGATGAATCGCGCACGCGCTCCTTGTTCTCGACGTCATCGAGATACGCGCCATCAGGTCGATGATCGTGGTACTTGAACGACTGGAATTCCTGCTCCCAGCCGACCGCTTCGATCATCGCGCCGGAGGTAAACCAAACGCGATTCTCGATCGACTTTCGCGCCAGCACCGCACGCCCGAACAGCCAGCGCAAACGCTCATTCGTGCGCGCTTCCTTGTCGATCGCCTCCAGACGCTGACACGCCTTCGAGTACGTCTCGCCGATCAGCATCCAGTAGTGAAAATTCCCGAACGCTCCCTCCATCGTCAGGAATTCCTCGGCGATCGTCGTCTTGCCGCCGCCGCGAAACGCCTCCACGAGCACGAACTCCTCGGGGCTTCTCCACAGGTCGATGATTTCCACGTGAAACGCAGGTGAAACCTGCGCGTGGCGATGCGGGAACAACAACTGCGATCCGAGCGCGCGGTCGACGTTGATCCGCGCCAGAAGCTCGGCGTCGGGAACACTCACACGGTCATGGCCCGACAGACCTTCACGACGTCGCCTGACCAGCGACCGTCTCTCCCACGATCGGGATCACCTTCGACGCGAATTGCTCCTTCGAAGCGAAGCCCGACTTGTCGCTTTTCGCAGCCTTCGGCGCCGCGTGAAACTCGATCGTCCGCAACTCCCCGCTCGGGTAGAAATCCACCCGCGCCAACCCCGGCAATTTCAGCACGTCCTCCAGCGATAACGCTTCCATCGTCGACTCGAATCTCCCAACCGCTTCATCGCTCTTCGCCGCCATGTTAGCGCTCACTCACTTTCGAAATCGAGGGTGGAGATGCGCACTTCCGGCCGGTGGTCAGTGCCAATGAGGAACCCCGTCCGTGGGGACCCACGCGGTCCCGGAGTTCGCCGATCGCCGTCCATCCTCCGGGCACGATCGTTGAAACCACAAGATTCCGAGTTGACATTTTATTGATTATACGCAGTTGATTCGAAACGACATTGATTGCAAACGCATTGTTGCGCGCGCCGTAATCTCGTCCAGGCGTCAGGGCGGTTTGTCCATGCCGGCGTTGCCAGTCGTTCGCATCATCGCTCGCCTTTTCCCTCGTGGCACGGATTTTTCCCCCGATCTTCGAAAGCTGTCAAGTCCTCTGGTCTACCGCTATATCCGGACGGGAATAACGGTCGGTCGCCTCCGCTCTTACGGGTCAGCGCCGTGTCGTCTGGGTCGCTGTCCGGGTCCGAGCATGGCGAGAAGGCGATCGAGTCGGCCGACGTAGGCTGGCAGGGATTCGCCGGGCATGGGCGGAGCGCCGAGGGACTGGCCGTAGATTGCGGCGGCGTTGGAGTTGGATCGCCAGTCGCGAGGAGTTCTAGGCGCGGCGGTGGAGTGGCCGTTGGGGGTTTGGGTGGCCGTTGGGGTTGACTTGCCAGGCGATTCTTTCGCCGCGGGGTGATCGCGCTTGCGGAGCGGCTGGGCCGACTTATCCACAGGGTCAGGCGCGTGCGCGCGGTTTTTGAAGTTCTTCCCTTCACTTCCCTTCACTTCTACCGCACGTGACTGACTTGTGTCGGTCGTGTGCGTGTCAAGTGTCGGACATATGTCTGACAAATTGGAAAGTAGTTTGTTGATTTCCTTATCTTCTATTTCCGGTGGTGGGCGCGGATGGACGCGCTTGTACGACCGAAGTCGCTGCCGGAAGCGCGGGATGTGGATAAATCGTTTTCCGTCGTACTCGAACTTTCGTACGATATCGGCTGTGCATAAGTCGGCGATCAGTTGCGCGCATTCCTGCTCGGTCACGGGCTTGTCGCGCTGCAACAAACGGCGACGGAACGTGCCGGTCGTCGCCTGTGCATTGCCGAGATCGTCGGCCGACAACAAGAAATGCACGAACAACATCCTGTGGGTGTCGCTCGGCAGCGCCCAATAGCGGTCACTGTCGAGCAGTTCGTCACGGACGAGACGGTCGGCCATGTCAGGCCCGGCGCTTCACTGGATATCCCATTGGTGGATCCGGTCGGCATACAGGCGAAAGGCGTCCTCTGCTCGCCACGGATTGAATGGCGTGCCTTGTCTGGCGAACATCACCTTGAACAGTTTTCTCGAGATCCGTCGAGCAGCCGCGAGATCGCGGTGACCGCACGCCAAGTCGAGTTGCTTGATCAGAGATAACTCTGGCGGTTGCACGACAGATGCTCTCGCTACTGCCTGACCGTCTCGCCGGTGATCGGAATGTCGCCGATGCTGAACTCGCCGTCACCCTCGCGGACGTAGGGAACGTCGCGCCAATCGGACCATTCGGCGCGCGTCGCATCGCCGTTCGCGACGCGCTGCCGGAAGCGGAATTGAAGCATCGGCGGAGCGAAGATGCCTTGGGCCATGCGGATCGGCTGCAGGCCACGCGCGATGTCGTCGAGCGTGAACGCGCGCATGTAATACCGAAACTCGATCGGACCGGCTGCCATCAGTGCCGCTCGCGGCCGACGACGACGCGCACATAAGCGTCGGGAACGTTCTGCCGGATGATCTTCGCGTATTCTTCGGCCGCTTCCCGCACGTGATAGCGCCGCGACAGTTGGCGCATTCGCACGATGCCGTCCTTCTCGCTGCGGCCCATCACAACGAATCCCTTTTCGACCAATTCCTCGGGTTTTGACATCGGATTTCCTTTCCGGTGTTACGACACGTCGACTTCGCGCACGCGATAGCGGCCCTCGCGCTTGTCCCACCCATGAACGAGGAGCCGCCAGGCGCACCGGCGCAGCGCGGCGATATGCTCCGACTCGCCGATCTTCGTGACGCGCGCGGCGATGTTGTCGCGGCTGGTCGCCTGCACGCCGATCGTCTGACCTTCGGGCGATAGACATAGGATGTCGATCACGCCATAGAGGTCGACGCGTTTACGTGCATGCGGATTCCAATGCTCGACGACTTGGGCCACGCATCCGAGCTTGCGCATGTGCGCCAGCGAGAGCTCGGTCGGCGACTTGCCGGGACGCTTTTTCGATGGCGCGCGTGCTGGCGCCTGCTCGAGCTCGCTCACGCCGGGAACACGAAATACAGGAAAGCGAGCCAGAAGATGAGCCCGGCGAGCGTACCGAAGATGATGCCGCGGCTCGCGCGCAAGTTGTCCTGATCGTCTGCGGTTGCCACGGTTCAGAGGACCAGATCCATGAACATTTCTCCGCCGTCGCCGTTTTGATTCTTGACGCACAGCACGTATGCCGTGTTCGCCTCTAGCGTCGGGCCGTAGATCGGATTCACGACCGACACCCATAATGTGATCGTCGGCGAGTCCTGCCCGGACGCCAGGACCGCGCCATCGCTGGCGCGAACGAGTACCCACTGCCTTGGTACCGGCTGGCTGTTGTACTCGGCGCCCGCGAAACGCGCTGGCGCGGTTGCGCTCGGGGCCCCCGTGATGAAATGAATTTGCCACACGACCGTTCCCGAGAAGCCGGACGAGAGCAACCGGTTACTCACCCAAGGCATCGTTTGCACGACTGCCGGCCCCTCAAATCCGGGCGGCATCGGCGTCGCCGGTGTCGGCGCTGGTGCTGGTGCTGGTGACGGAGAAGGCGACGGAGACGGTGCGGGCGACGGTGCCGGCCCTCCTCCGCACGCGAATTGCATCGTCTCGGCGAGCCACGCGTCGGATACGGTGATCGTTTTCGGCATTGCGCTGTGTGTCCCTTTACGGGTGATCAGGCCCAGTTTCGACCCGCAACCGGCCCGATAACGCGCGATCTTGTTGACTACACTCCATCGCGACCGCTTGCTTGATCAGCATGCGGATATAGGCCGATTGGGATAAGCCCTTCGTCTCGGCCAGTTGCGTGAAGGCGATGTACTCGTCCGCGGTCAGCGCGCTTTTCACGACCAGCGGGTGCGTGTCCATCTGATCCGCCATGTAGTCTATGAACGATTACGCGACGTCACGAGCGCCGGCGCCGGCACTGCGCACAAAGTAATCGACGAGCGCTCTGATCTTGCTGTAGCCAGGATCGGGGATTTCGCCGCGCGCGAACATACGGAGCCACGAATGCCCTACGCCTGCCCCGTCAGCGATTTCCCGAAGGGATCGATCGGACTCTTTGAGCCGGCTCT
This sequence comes from Gemmatimonadaceae bacterium, assembly GCA_035553335.1. GTDB lineage: Bacteria > Gemmatimonadota > Gemmatimonadetes > Gemmatimonadales > Gemmatimonadaceae > Fen-1247. The sequence continues at coordinate 4,061 of DATNCZ010000321.1, read as the reverse complement.
GCACGAATTGAAGATCGTCCATGCGCGCACAATACGGCAGAATTTTGCCGATGGCAACAGGCAAGATTTTTCCCTATGGAATCAGCAAAATCTTGCTGTGACTGCCGATGTCTATCGCGAAGTGCTCAAGCGCAATGTCAAAGCGCTGATGAAAAAAAACGGGGTCAATCCTGATACCTTGAAGGCGCGATATATCGACGGGACGAAACAGGGGAAGCTCGTTTCGGCGCGATCGGTGCGCAATTTATTGAACATCGACGCCAGCGCACCGGGGATCGACATCATTGCCGCTATCGCGGCTCGGTTCGGCCTCTCGGTTTGGCAACTTCTTGCGCCGAATTTCGACGTCGAAAGCGCACCGCGATTAGCGCTCACTCCTGACGAGCTCAAACTGCACCACGATTTCCAAATCCTGCGTAAACGGTTCAGATCGTCGCCGGATGATCCGCCAGATAATCGCGCATGATCGCCCGTCTTGCGCTGGCGTTGTGTCTAGTCCTAGCCGCGTGCGACCGCACTGCGCAGCCGGCAAAGCCCACCCCGCAATATCAGATTTTGGGAGATGGCAGGGGAGGCGCGTGGCGAATGGACACCACGACCGGCGAAATGAAGCATTGTTACGCTCCAATAGCAGACCCGCCGCACTGCGATCGCGTAGTCCAGAGCTAATCCCCTAGCGCAACACAGTTTTTCGGCGCTCGTCGTCTATCGGCAAAATTCTGCTTGACATCACGGCAGAATTTTGCCAAAGTCTCTCCACTGCGCACTTTTGCGCACTCGGAGGGACGATGCGAATCGACTACCGCAATATCGCGTTCGGTGTGGCGATGGGTCTCACCATCGTCGCGCTGATTATCTCGGGACTGTGGCGATGAGCGCGTTCGCTGGCAATCCCGACGACTTGCTTGCCATCGCGAAGCGTGATGCCGACGTCGGCGAAATGGTTGCCGCGTTGATCGAGCGTCGTTACGCCGCGGATTCGATGAGCTTCGAGCGCCTTTTGTGGCTGCTCGCCGCGCGCGCGATGTGCGTCGGCGCGCAGGCCGTACTCGAAGATTTCAGAACCGAAGCGAGGGCAGCATGAGCCCGCGCGGATGGGACGATCCCGCCTTCGAGCCGGCACCGCCTCAAGTCGATCCCGACGCGGCTTTCGAACGCATGCGCCAGCGCGTCGACGACGGCCTCGAATGCCCGTGCTGCCATCGCACGAACATCAATAATGGCGTCGCACTCGGACTGCCGCTGTTCACGTGTGCTTGGTGCTCTACAGAATGGTTTGATTCCGTGACGAGGCCCACATGCGAATGATCCGTCCGAGTTGGGCATGCGAGGAGGACGACATCACCATCACCTCGCATCGCAATCAGTTCGCGCCGCGCAATAGCGGGTTACCGGTTGATTACTACAAGACGACGCGCGCGGAACGCATAGGCGGGCGCGTGGTGACGATCATCATGTCGCTCGCCGCGGGGGTCATCGTGCTCGGGCTCGCGTTCGGCTGGTTTGCATAGGAGAAATGAATGGCAATGAAGCAGTTGGTGAAGTTCACGCTCGACGCGAAACAGGTGCGCGAGGCGTGCGAGGCGTTCATCGCGCGGCGGATCGACACGACGACGGAAGTAGCCGCGGCAATCGTGCCGGCGGATACGTCGATCATGGTCACGGTGAAGAAGAGGCACGCGCCAAAGAAGCCTAAAACCGTAGCGAGCGCTGCACCATGACGCCAGGCGAGTATCCCGGCCTGCCGATCGCCGACTACCTGCGCCTGCCGGCAGTATCGGCGTCGCTAGTGCGAACGCTGCTCGAGCGCTGCCCGCGCGCCGCCTGGTGGGAATCGCCTTGGAATCCGCTCTACGAGCCCGAAACCAGCGACGAGAGCGACGCCGGCATCATCGCGCACGCCATCCTGTTCGAAGGCCGCAGTGACGTCTGCGAAGTCATCGACCCGCTCGATCACCCGGCCGAGAAAACCGGGGCGATTCCCGATGGCTGGACGAACAAGAGCATTCGCGCGGCGCGTGACGCAGCTCGTGAAGCCGGAAAAATCCCGGTGCTCGCGGCGAAGTACGAGCTCGTCTGCGCGATGGTCGACGCCGCGCGTACTTACATCGGCAGCCTGTGCGCCACGGAGCCGGCGATATGGGAAGCGTTTCAACCCGGCGGCGGCGATTCCGAAGTCACGATCCTCTGGAATGAAGCGGGAACGCTGTGCCGGATGCGGCCGGATCGGATCAGTCATGATCGCCGCCTCGTCGTCGACGGCAAGTTCACCCTGACGTCCGCCGAGCCCGACGCCTGGGGCCGGTCGCAGATGATCCGCATGGGGTACTACATCAGCGCCGCCTTCTACCGGCGCGGGATCGCGGCGCACTACGGCGTCGAGGATGCGGCGTATGTGTATCTAGTCGTTGAGCAGGAGCCTCCGCACCTGTGCTCGCTCGTCGGCGTGGATCAGCACGGGTTCGCGCTCGGCGACGACAAGGTACGCGTAGCACTGGCGCAATGGGCGAAGTGTGCGCGTGTCAATGTGTGGCCCGGCTACCCGGCGCGCGTCGCCTATCCCGAGATCCCCGCGTGGACCGATGCGCAATGGCAAGAACGGCATGCATCGTACCCGATGGGGATCCCGTACGACGTCGCAAAGCTGTTCCCGTCGAAGGCGCGGGTATGACGATCGCGTTCCGACCGGCTGTCCGCGAGAACGTCGGCCTGATCGTCGGGCTTGCCGGCGGTACCGGCAGCGGAAAGACGTATACAGCGATGCGCCTGGCGACCGGCATCGCCCGCGACAAGCCGTTCGCGGTGATCGACACCGAATCGCGGCGGGCGCTGCACTATGCCGATGCTTTTCGTTTCGAGCATGCCGAGCTCCGCCCACCGTTCCGGCCTGACCGCTACGCGGAAGCGATCCAAGCGGCTGATGCAGCCGGGTACCCGGTCATTGTCGTCGATTCGATGTCACACGAGTGGAGCGGCGACGGTGGAATTCTCGATTGGCAAGAGGAAGAATATCAGCGCCTCGGCGGGCGAGAAGCGACGAAACTCCTGTCGTGGAGCGTGCCGAAGCAATCGCACAAAAAGATGGTCAGCAAGCTCCTGCAGGTACGCGCGCATCTGATCCTGTGCTTTCGCGCCGAGCCGCACGTCGAAATGGTGAAGGAGGACGGCAAGACGAAGATCGTTCCGAAAACCGGGCTGACCGGCTTGCAAGGCTGGTTCCCGGTGACCGAGAAGAATCTGCCTTTCGAGCTCACGGCATCGTTTCTGCTGACTGCCGATGCGCCTGGGATTCCGAAGCCGATCAAGCTGCAGCAGCAGCACAAGGCGCTATTTCCGCTCGACAAGCCGATCACCGAGGAATCGGGACGCCTGATCGCGCAGTGGGCGGCGGGCGGCATCAAATCATCGGCATCTACGCCGGCAAACTTCGCTATCGGGCCTTCGCAAGAGGACGCGGCCGGATCGGATGTCACTCATATAACGGCATCGCAGGCCGCGGACCTGACGACGTACTGCGCGGACAATCATGTGCCGGTCGAGAAGCTGTGCGAGAAGGCGGGCGTGCCGTCGATCGCGCACCTTACGGCCGACGGCGCATCACGCGCGAAAGCCTGGGCGGATCGCTACATCGATGCTCGCAATTCCACCGCTCTGAAAGATGGTCGATGACTCTCACACCAGAACAGCGTGAAGCGTTGGAAGCGGCGCTCGTCAAGTGGGATGAAGCACCCGGCGAACTCTACATAGAAGAGGAGGGCTTCATCGCTGGCATGCGCTACGCCTACGAAGATGCTGCGAAGATTTGCGCTGCGGCTGCGCAGGGGTGGGACGGTGGCTATGTCAGAAACCCGTACGTAGCGGTCCCACAAGACGGTTGTGACGACTGCGCTATGGCTATTCGCCAACGCGCAAAGGACTCCGCATGACAGACGTATGGAAGTTAGCCGACGAGCAAGCGTGCGTCCGCCGCGTAGGCGGGCTGGTCGAAATTGTCTGCGAGCACGGCGTTGGGCATCCGTCGAAGCTGCAATTTCGACCAGCCCGCCTACGCGGCGGACGCA
>DATNCZ010000320.1:0-6104 GCA_035553335.1 Gemmatimonadaceae bacterium | reverse complement strand
ACGTATCCGGCTCTGTTCAAGCTGCGGCCGGACAATACGTTCCTGGTCAAGCTGAGCTACTGGCTGAACAGGTAAGTCGACTATCTACTGAAGCGTGATCCCAAACCGTGCGGTGCGGCCAGGCTGCGGCAATCCGCACTGATCGTAGATCGCGGCGTCGGCCACGTTCGACATTCCCAACGAAGTGCGGAGCTTCGACCACGGACCGAGGTTGCCGCGACCGACCGCGAATTCACGATGCACGCCCACATCCGCGCGCCTGGATCCGTTCAGCCGGTCGAGCTTTCCCGAACTCGCATTGAGGCAATACTGACGACCGGTGACGGCGAGCCGCGCAGAGCCACGCACACCCAGGGCCAGATGCGTCGCGCCATCGACGCCGGCGCGAAGTTCAGGCATGTGCTCGGCGCGACGCGTCGCGCTTACCGCAGTCCGGTCGCTTACTCGTACGCGCTGCAGTTGAAAATCGGCTACGAGACTTGTCGCGGTGTCCGACCAACCAGCCAGCAACTCCACGCCGGTGCTCGCGATCCGGTCGCGATTGATTCGCTTGAACTTGCGGTCCGGCAGCGTTACGCGAACAACTGCATCATCGAGATCGTTATGAAACACGACTGCCTGAAACTGCGTATTCGGTCGCGTCATCGTGGCACCGGCCTCGGCGCCCACGAGGCGCTCGGGCCGGAGTGACGGATTCGGGTAGAAGCGGCCCAGCGCTCCCGAATACAGCTCTCGCAACGCAGGAAAGCGTGCGCGCTGGCTGAGGGACGCGTGCAATCTCGTCGACGCGCCGAGCGTGAGTGTGCTGACACCTACGCGCCATCCCACTGCGGTAAGCGCATCGAGCGGCTCCCTGCCACCGGTCTTCGGCGTGCTTGCACCATCGAGTGCGAGTCCCGCGCTTGCGCGTAGGAATCCCGTGATCGGCTGCTCGACTTCACCCGCGACGCTCCAGAGACGCTGCTGATACTGGCTGGCAGGATTGGAGTCGAGCGTCTCCCTGTAATTCGCCGACGCCAGCGTCAGCGCCGTGCGCAACCCGCCCCGACCCAGAGAGTGATCCGCAAGCAGTCGCGCCGTGAATGTGCTTTCTTCGCCTGACTCTCTGCCAGTCACGGTGGCGTAGTCCAGCGTCTCGAAATTCTCGATGTTCGTTTTGCCGATATTGGCGCCGAGGATCAACTTCGCATCGCCCGTACCAAGGGGGGTGCGCACGCGGCCCGTGCCTCCCGACGCTACTGCGAGTGCGCGCGACTGCTCTGGATAGCGCCACAAGCGCGGTGCGCTCTCGTGCAGCTCGGGTGGCACGCCGCGTCGAGCGCGATAGCCGGTCGCCGAGAATCCAAGCCAACTGCCGTTCTCGCGCTGGGCGCGCATCGCAGCGTATGCGTCGATCTCGCGCAGATCCGAATTGCTGCGCAGACGATCGCCCGACCCCGGATCATAAACTTCCGAAGGGAGTCGCACACCGTCGCGTTGCCGCAGCTCCCCACCCGCGCGAAGCGAGAACCCCGATCGTCCGAACGCATCCGGTACAATGCCATGCAGTCCGTATCCAGTTGCACCAGTGTTGTCCACGCCGGCACTGGCAGTGACGGTCGGTCGCTCGTGTCGCGCGGTGTTGTCGAGCAGGTTCAACTCCAATACGCCGCCGAGCACGTTCGGACCTTGCAGCAGCGACGACAGTCCGCGCACGAAGGTGATCTGGCTCGCGCCACCGATCGGAATCAACGAGGGATCGGTGCGGTGGTCCCAGCCAAGCGTGAGCGGAACACCGTCGATGAGCACCGCTGATTGGCGTGAGTCCGATCCTCGCACGGAGATCTCTGCTTCGCCGCGAGAGTTCTGTCGGACGAGAATGAATGGAATTGCGCGAAGTGTCTCATCCAGCGTCGGTGTCGCCGAGAGCCACAACGAGTCGGTTGTCACGATGATTGCGCTCGCTCCGCCGATCGTCGTGGGCGAGCGCGCACTTTCTATGACGACGGGTGCGAGTATGCGAGAGGAATCAGGAAGCTGAGCGGCGGCGCGCGAAGCGTGTACGCAGGCAAGGGCGAGGACAGCGGGAGCTAGGAGGCGCGGCAGGAGAATCACGATCTCACTCTGGCGGTCTGGTAACTGAGGCAAGGATCCCTCAGCCCAGCTTACAGCGGCGGGTCGCTATTAGTTCCGCATGTGCACGTTATCTGCATGTTATCTGCACGTTATTCGCACGCTTCGGCGACTATGGCAAAGCGCCCCTTGTCCCGACCCATCGTAGGCAGATTCAGAAACTCACTGTGAATCATCCTGAATCCCAAACTGGTCAGCAGAGCAATCGCGGTGTCGGGAGAATGCGAATCGTAGAAGAAAGTGTGGCCGAACATGGTATCGGTGAACGCCGGATGTTCGGAACCGCCAACGGTGAGTGCAATCCGGCTACCGAGCGGCATGGCCGAACGCACGCGCGCTAGAATGGCTGCGTGCTCGTCTCTGGGAATGTGAAAAAGCGAATCCCAGACGATGACTGCCGCGAACTCGCCTTCGGGTTCGAAGCTCTCCAGTGATGACAGAATCCAACGCTGGTCCGGCAGGCGAATGCGTGCCAGTTGCAGCATTGCGGCTGACTGATCCACTCCCGTCACGTGAAGCTTCCGCGAAACCAGATATTCCGCGATCGGCCGACCCGTACCGCAACCAAGATCCAGGACATTCGCGCCAGCCGGCGCGTGTTCGAGCACCAGATCCAGAATGCGCTTCTCGGCGTCCGATAGCAGCACCCTTGTTTCGTCCCATTGCTGCGCGATCGCGTCGTACGAATCACGATTCATGTGACAAACGCATCGAAAGACACTCTCCTTTCTTCAGGTCCATCGTCCTGGTACGCCCGGCCGGCCTGGCGCCCCGCACTGCCTGAACGGGTAAGCCAGCCGCGGCCTTGCGGCTCCGCAAGGTGCGAGCTACGCTTTGTGCGCTTCGCAGCTCCCGACACCAACCTGGCTCCATCTCATGCCTATCCGAATCCGCCCGTTCGCCGTGGTCGCCGCCACACTCCTCGCCTTCGGCGCTACACTCGGCGCGCAGCAGGTGCCGAAAGCGATCTACACCGACCCACCGCGCGACGTTCAGCACCCCGCGCGCATGGAAGTGCTGCACATCCCATCCGGCGGCGTGAAGATAAATGGCGTCGCGTATCTGGCAGCTGGTGCGGGTGTGCATCCAACGTTCGTGCTGCTGCACGGGTTGCCGGGCAACGAGAAGAACCTGGATCTCGCGCAGGCGGTGCGGCGCGCCGGTTGGAACGCGATCACATTCAACTACCGCGGATCGTGGGGCAGTCCAGGCGTCTTCCGGTTCTCGCAGAACCTCGAAGACGCAGATGCAGTGCTCGCATTCCTGCGCGATCCTGCCAACGTGAAAGCGCTCGGCATCGACACCACGCATCTCGTCCTCGCAGGCCACAGCATGGGTGGCTGGGTGACGGTGCTCACCGCAGCGCATCAGCACGGACTGGAGGGAGCCGTGCTCATCTCGGCGGCGGACATGGCCAGCGCGTTTGGCGGAACTTCGAGAGAGAAACTTGTCGCGGGGATGGCCAGCGACATGGAGTCGCTCGCCGGTACGACGCCCGATCAGATGGCCGACGAGGTAATCGCGCACAAGAGTGACTGGAATTTCCGTACGGCGTACGCCGGCCTCGCATCCGTTCCAATGCTCGTCATCACATCGAACGATGGCCTGGCACCGATGAATGACGCACTCGTCGCAGCCGTGCGCGCGCGCGGCAATACCAAAGTCACCACCGCGCACTTCCCCACGGATCACTCGTATTCCGACCAGCGTATAGCGATGGAGAGCGCAGTGGTCGAGTGGCTGCGGAAAATGCCGAGATAGCAGCACTCGCCAGGCTCCGGGCCCGATTCTCAGACTCCAAACTGCCGCAGGTGGTGATCAAGATGCTTGTACATCAGTATCGCCCACTCCTGCGGAGTCAGCGGTCCGAAGAAACTGTGTGGATGCGTGGTACAGCCAGCCGGCCCCGCTGTGACGAACCTGTCGATCAAGTCGAGCAACCGCGCGCGCTCCGCGTCCAGATTCCGTTCGTCGCTCACGCGCAACGCATCGATGGTCGGCGAGTTCCGGCGCATCGGTTCATCGTCGCGCAGCACCAGCGGTTTCACGATCGGGCCGATGATCTGCCCGATCAACTTGCGCGGCGGACGCATCTGGCCTGTCGCGAGCTCGAGGCCACCGGCGCAGTGCGCCATCACCTGCGCTGAATTCATCTTCCCCCACAGTCCCTCGCTGTCGGGCGTCAGCCGGAGCGCTCGCTCCTTCAATTCATTCGCCGTTGACGGTTCGAACAGATTCTTCAAGTCGCAGGTCCTGTGTGGGATAATTTCGGAGTTGTCGATGCAGTCACCGCGTCGAGCATCGGCTGGGAAAATACACCGTAAGAAAGATTGCGTGCTCCCGCTGACTACGGGACAATGACAGCCCTGCGACCCGCCCAATCATTGCGCTGCCAGACGTATTCAACCTCGGCGAGCGGCACCGGTACCGTGTCGATGTGAAGTTTGCCGCTGGCCGCCAGCGCCCACATCTGCGGAAAGGTTTCGAAGATGGCCATGCGCGGAATGCTGCCGCCGCCGCTTCCGTAAATCTCGATCCCGGAACTGCGCAAAGCTGCAGCGGAAAGGGAAATGGTCGGGCCCGCCATTTCACCGATCTCGATCAGACGGAGTGGATCGGACTCCGCCGTTACATCATTTCCGGTCATGGCATCGAGGAGAACTTCCGTCGGGTGGCCCCACACATAGTCGAGCACGACATCGTACCGCTTGCGGCTGGCTTCACGGATGAAATTGGCGGCCAGTTCGTGATCCGGTTGATCGAGGACGATGGTCGCATCCGCGCCGAGTCTGGGCAGCGTGTCCAGGATGCTCCGATCGCGGCCGGCAGCAACGACGCGTGCGGCACCTAGATGTTTTGCGATCTGGATGGCAAGTTTGCCACCCACACCCGTCGCGCCGAGGATCAATACTGTTTCGCCGGGCTTGAGTTTCGCTCGCCAGATAAGCGGAAGCCAGGACGACAGCGCCGGATTGGGCAACGCTGCGGCGGTGTTGTCATCTACGTCATCCGGCACTGGTAAACAGAAATGCCGCGAGACGACAGCCTGTTCGGCCATCATTCCGTAGGGCGGCCGACACCCGCCGCAAAAGACCCGCGTTCCATCTTCCATGACTGCGATGCCGTCAATGCCGCATATCACCGGTAGTTCGCGGTGACTGTCATAGTGCGAACCGCTCGCCATCGCCTTGTCGACATTCTTCAACGACGCTGCTCTCACATGGACGAGCACCTCGTTCTGGTCCGGTTGGGGATCAGGGAAATCCTCGAAGCGAGGTGGTTCGCCAAGCGTATGCAATACCGCGGCTTTCATGTGCGCATGACGGCTGGTTCCGGAGCTCCCCTCGGAGTTGTCATCGTGATCGCCGTTCCCGACGCGCTGCAAGCAGCCCGCCCGGCATCTGGTAATATTATGACGCTTCCGGGTACCACGCCGGCCAACCGAGGGATGCACCGCATGAAAACCGAACGCCGCCGATCCATGTCGATGAACTCTTCCGCCGTCATCATGTTGGCGACGATCACGATCGCGGGGTGCGCGCCGCACGTCGCTCCCGCCGACATGGTGCTTCGCAACGGGCACGTCGTGACGATGGATTCGACCACCCCCTCCGGTCAGGCGATCGCCATTTCGGGTGACACGATCGTGGCCGTCGGCTCGGACAGTGCGATTCAGCGCTACGTCGGCCCCGGCACGAAGGTCATCGACCTCGAGGGACACCTCGCGATCCCTGGCTTCAACGAGTCGCACGGTCACTTCACCGCACTTGGTCAGACCCTCACGGAGCTGCGTCTGATGGGTGTGCCGTCGTGGCAGCAGATCGCCACGATGGTCGGCGACGCGGCGAAGTCCGCGAAACCGGGGGCCTGGATCCAGGGAAGCGGCTGGCATCAGGAAAAGTGGAACGTCTCTCCGGGGCGCGTGGTCGAGGGCTTCCAGACCAACGACCTCATCAACCAGGCCGCGCCGAACAATCCGGTCGTGCTCACCC
>DATNCZ010000319.1:0-13555 GCA_035553335.1 Gemmatimonadaceae bacterium | reverse complement strand
GGGCTTGCAGCGAAGCGCGACTCATGGTTCATGACTCTCTCGGGTGGACAGAAGCAGCGGCTCTTCATCGCGCTGGCGCTCATTCATGAACCCGAGGTAGTGTTCCTCGATGAGCTCACCACCGGACTCGATCCACAGGCGCGTCGTGCGATATGGGCCCTGGTAACCGGGATCAGAGACCGTGGCACGACGGTCTTCCTCACGACTCACCTGATGGAAGAGGCCGAGCGACTCTGCGATCGCGTCGCCATCATCGAGCACGGATGCATCATCGAATTGGGCACGCCCGCCGAGCTGGTACAGAAGCACTGTCCGGAACGGACCGCCGTCTTCACGAGCGATGATGCAGATGTCGTCGAACGCATGCAGGGGCTGGGCGCCGTCGAGCGTAATGGAGTGACGTACACGCTGCGCGGCGCCGGCGACGATTTCGTGACAGGAGTGATAAACGTCATCGCGCGCGAGGGCATTCGCGTGCGTGGTTTCCGCACCGAGATCCCGACGCTCGAGGATGTGTTCCTCAAGCTGACCGGTCACGGGATCAGGGACTGACGATGCCACGCGGACTGCTGCGGGGATTCTGGAAGCTCACCTGGCTCGAGACCAAGATCTTCATGCGGGAACCCATGGGGTTCGTTGGCGCGCTATTGGTGCCGCTCCTGGTTTTCGTGGTATTGGGACGCGCGTTCGGCATCGGCAAACCGATGGGCACGCCAGGAGTCGACATCCCATTCAACGTGGCGATCCTCGCTGCGATATTGATCGCGATCAGCGCGGTGCAATCGCTGGTCGCGATCATATCGATATACAGGGAAGGTGGTATCCTCAAACGCCTGCGCTCGACGCCGCTTTCACCGGTGACGATCATGGGTGCGCAGGTCACCGTGAAGCTCGTGTTCACGGTGGTCAGTCTCGCGTTGCTCATGCTCGCCGGCCGGCGCCTTTTCCCGGGCGTGATGCGCGTGAACGTATTCAGCTTCACCGCGGCCGTCGTGCTCGGCACGTTCAGCATCCTCTCGCTTGGATTCGTCCTCGCCAGCCTGGTGCCTACGGCGCGGTTCGCGCAGCCGATCAGCGCGGCGGTACTCTATCCCATGCTCGCGTTGTCGGGACTGTTCTATCCACTGGCTAGATTCCCGCGCGCACTCCGCGGGCTGGCGTATCTGTTCCCGACGACGCACGCGGTGGCACTGCTGCAGGGTGTGTGGGACGGATCGGGTTGGGGCGCACACTGGGCGAACGTCGCGGCGCTGCTCGTTCTGTTCGCCGCGTATACTGCCCTCGCGACCAGGGTTTTCCGCTGGGAGTGATTTCGGATTTACGCTGGTATTTCAGATTCCTGGATTATCGGATTTGCGGCCGTGACGCCAGATTTTCAATTAACTGATTGTTCCCAGGAATTCATTGCGCCGTGTGCGGTTCATCTTTCACGCGTGTTTTTGTATTCGACCCACGTGGTAGGGCCTGTCAGCGGATGCAGGAGACGCTGTTGGTGAGTCCTCGAGGTGCCGATATCCCAATCGAAATCGTGTTGCCCATCCCGTTCCTGCCAATTCTGCAAACGCCCGTCACGGTCCCCTCCATGTATTTTCGCTCATGCTGTCACGGCTCGTCATTTGGGCGATGCCGCATGGCAGCGCCGGCAAGTTACATGAAGAGGTATTTCGTTGAAATAGCCGTTTTGGTAAAATTGGATGTAACCACTCACGCCACAAAGTACGAAGTCCGGTACGCGTGTGGCGGCAACTGACTTCACAATTGCCTGATATCATTGCGTGATACCATGTCGCTCGATCCAACCATGCGAGTAGAGTCCGCCACACCCGTCGATCTTCCCGTCGTGCGCGCCGCATATGCGGACGCACGCACGACACAGCGCGAGCAGGACGCGATCGTCTGGCCGGAGTTCACGGACGCGGCCATCCTCAGCGAAATAGAGGCCGGGAACCTCTTCCGCATCGTAGACGCGGACTCGACGGCAGGCGTTTTCACAGTCGCGTACGAAGATGCGGCCATCTGGGGGGAGCGGGAGCGTGGTGCACACATCTACTTGCACCGTCTCGCGAGGGTCTCCGGATATCGCGGCAGACTGGTCGATGCGGTGCTGATGTGGGCACGCGCACAGTGCCATCGGCTCGGCCGCGCCGGTATCCGCATCGATACGTGGGCGAGCAACACCGCGCTTATCGCGTACTACCGGCGGTGTGGGTTCGAGCTCGTGGGCCAGCGACGCCTCGCCACGACTCCGGGACTGCCGCCTCATTACTACGACGGGATAGAGTTGGCGCTGCTCGAACAGCGTTGCGACGGCGATGTCGAAAGCAACCACTAGATGCACCCGCAACCCGGTAAGCGTGTCACTAGCGTGTCGCTATTGACATCCTTCAGGGTCGCGGTTGCCTGCACGGCGCCGAGGTAGTTGCGTTCGGTGCGGGAGGCGCCTGACTTTGCGCGGTCGCTGCGCGTTTCCGGCGCGTGAGATCACGTATTGGCTCACGACGTAGATTGTCCTGCATGCGTGCGACACGTCCATATTCTGCTGTGCTGGTCGTAGCCCTGGCGGTTCTCAGTGGCGCATCGTGCCGCGGAAATGAGAACCACCAGCCAGCGCGGTATGAAGTGACGGCGCGTTTTCCCCACGATTCTTCCGCCTACACGCAGGGTCTCCTCTACGCCGACGGCGTGCTTTTCGAGAGCACCGGACTAAACGGCCGCTCCGACGTGCGACGAGTCGATCTCAAATCGGGCAGAGTGCTGGCGTCGAGGCCCCTTGCGGCAAATCGGTTTGGCGAAGGACTCGCATTGCTCGGGGGCCGCCTGTATCAGCTCACTTGGAAGGCAGGCGTGGCGTACACCTACGATGCCGCCACGCTCGCTCCGCGCGATTCCTTCAATTATCCCGGAGAAGGGTGGGGACTCGCGACCGATGGAACGTCGCTGATCATGAGCGATGGATCCGACTCGCTGCGTGTGCTGTCGCCGGAGACATTCAAGGTGCAACGAGTCGTTCATGTGCATGATGATGGCGCGCCGCTGTACCAGATCAACGAACTGGAGTACGTCGACGGCGAGCTGTTCGCCAACGTGTACCAGTCCAACTGGGTGCTCCGGATCGATCCAGCGACCGGCGACGTGCGTGAGACGATCGACTTCGCGGACCTGTACCCGGACCGTCCGGCGTACGCCGAAGTCATGAACGGGATCGCGCTGGCGCCGGATGGAAAGCAGCTTTTGCTCACGGGGAAATATTGGCCGGTGATGTTTCAGGTTCGACTACGTCCGTTCACGCGTGATTCGGTGCGCAAGGTCCGTTGACCCCATCACGCGACCTTGTGCATCGTCGCGCCGACCATAGGTTGAATGCAACAGCTTCGCCCGGTTGGGCGATCACTCGTGCGGGCGAGATCTGTCCTTCATCTCTCATCGGAAACGACCAATGAAACATGCGTTTGAGTTTCGACTCTCCGCCTTCCTGACGGTGGGTGTAGTAACGCTCGCGGCGTGCTCTCCCGACGCGACAACGGCAGTACAGTCCCCGAGCGGCAACGTCCTTTCTCCGACTTCTCCCGGTGTGCATCTGCAATACGGGACGCCGGTAAAGCTCGGCAACGGCAACGCCCGCGCATACGTCGTGGCAAACGCCAAGGCCAACCAGGCCCCTGTAGAGCTCGGCATCGCGTTGAGCGAGCGGGCACTCGATGGACTTCCCAGCGGCGAGGCGAGCAGCATGTATCTGCTTCCATTACCTGTGCAGGCGCCGGCTCCCTACGAGCTCGTCGAGCTTGACTGGAATCCGCAGGGACATCCGCCAATGGGTGTATACACGGTACCGCACTTCGACTTCCACTTCTACACGATCACTCGGGCTGAGCGCGACGCGATAATGCCGAGCGATCCGCATTACGCCATGGAAGCGAACAACCTCCCGACGGATGGCTTTGTGCCGCCGGCCTACGCTCCGCTTGCGGGGCCGGGCCAGACTCCTGCCGATGTCGCCGTACCGATGATGGGGCTGCACTGGGAAGACTTGCTCTCGCCCGAGCTACAGGCGTTGCTCGGTCATCCGGAGAATTATCACCCGTTCGACAAGACGTTCATCTACGGATCGTGGAACGGTCAGTTCATCTTCTATGAGCCGATGGTCACGCGTGCATTCCTGCTGACGAAGCCGGACGTCTCCTCGCCGGTGCGTACGCCACAGCTGTACCCGAAGGCAGGCTACTTCCCGACGAGCTATCGCGTGACTTACGACGCGCAGGCGAAGGAATATCGCATCGCGCTCACCGGATTGGTCAAGCACGACTGAAGTTCCAGGTAGCACTACAGGTACTGACGGCCGTCAGCATTGCCATCAGCGCAGTTTGCGCGTGGCGGTTGTCGCCGTCAGTACCATCATGACGTCCGCCGGCTCCGACTCCAGAGTCAGGAGTACGTGCACGTGTACGTGCAGGCATCTTTGTTCGAAATCGACTCCTGGCCAGGGCGTCATCCAGTCACTGGTCATCTCGTCTCCCAGTTACTGACGTTGAATGGAATTACAAACGCCTACCTGTGTCGTTCGGTCCTACCATCCCGAGGACGCCGCCAGCCTCGCAGCGAATGGCAACAACCGAAAGGTGTGGCTCAATCTTCGCGATCGCTTTCCCCATCCGTTCACCGAGGCGGATGGGGCCGGCTATATCGCGGCAGTGCTCGCACAGCCCAACCCAACGAGTTTCGCGATCGCCGTCGAGGGAACTGCCATCGGCGGAATCAGTCTGCATGTCGGAGCGGATGTTGAACGCTTCAGTGCGGAGCTCGGCTACTGGCTTGGAGAATCACACTGGGGTCGAGGCATCATGTCCGACGCCGTGCGGGCTGTTACTCGATACGGTTTGAGCACGTTGGGGATGATGCGAATTTTCGCCCTGCCGTACGCGCACAACACGGCGTCGTGTCGTGTTCTCGAGAAGGCCGGCTATGATCGCGAGGGCGTACTTAGATGCAGCGCCTTCAAGGACGGAAGACTGCTCGATCAGTATGTATACGCGACCGTCAGGCCCGAGCATCACTCGCGCTGATTCTTTGCATCAGCACCCCAGGCTCAGTCTTTCAAAATGTGCAGCGGAAGCGCGCAAGTCGGCGTCCACGATTGCGTGAGCGACCGCTTGCCCCACGTCGCTCGTGTGAAATGCCGGCTGGTCCGGCTGGGCGAGATCCGGAGTCACGTAGCCGGATCTGCACACCGCTTCGACCGCCGCTTCGATACACGCCGCCTCTTCGTGCATTTCCAATGAATAACGAAGCAGCATCGCAGCGCTGAGTATCGCACCCATTGGGTTGGCCACGTCGCATCCTGCAATGCTCGGCGCCGACCCGTGGATCGGTTCGTACACACCGAGCTGCCTGCCACTGGCTTCCGGATGCCCCAGCGACGCCGAAGCGAGCATCCCGATCGAGCCGGCGAGCACCGAAGCCTCGTCGGTGAGAATATCACCGAACATGTTCTCCGTCACGACCACGTCGAACGCCGATGGGCGAAGAATTACATCCATCGAAAACGAATCGACGAGACGATGTTCCAGCTGGACTTCCGGAAATTCGTCTCGCATCACCGCCGTCGCGACCCTACGCCAGAGTCGCGACGTCTCCAGAACGTTCGCCTTGTCGACAGACGTCACCAATCCACGCCGCTCGAGCGCGATGCGCGCAGCTACACGAACCACGGATGCGATTTCGTCGGTTGTGTACGTCGATGAGTCACTCGCCCGCTCGCCACCATTTGCGCAACCGGCAATTGGCTCGAGCTTCTTCTCTCCGAAATAGATCCCGCCAGTGAGCTCGCGGACGAAAACGATATCTGTGCCCGCCAGTACTTCCGGCTTGATCGGTGAGAGAGGCCACGGAATTTCCGGTGCTCTCACTGGGCGAATGTTGGCGAACAGCCCCAACTTGCGTCGCAGCGCCAGAAGTCCCTGTTCAGGCCGCAGCGCAACCGGGATATCCTCCCATTTTGGGCCGCCGACAGCACCGAGCATGACCCCGTCGGCATTGCGACACAGATCCAGTGTTGCGTCTGGTAGCGGAACTCCAAACGAGTCGATTGCATCACCGCCGATTGCAGCCTTGATGAATCTGAAATCGTGGCCGTACTTCTGCGCTATCGCCCCGAGCGCGATCTTCGCCTGTCTCGTAACCTCCGGTCCTACGCCGTCACCGGGAAGCAATGCTATCGTCGTCATGATATTGCCTCGAATGCGTTGATGTCGTCGGTTGCGCCGAGTAGGAAGTCCAGCTGATCGACACCGGCCAGCAAGCAGTGCTTTTCAAAAGCTTCCAACGGAAACACGAGGCTCGTATTCGCATCGATCGTAAGAGTCTGCGATGGAACATCGATCGTGAGCCGGTCGGTGCGCTCATTTCCAGAGGCAATGCACGTGTCCCACGCCTGCGTCAGTCTGCGCAGAACGACCGGCGGCACCGTTACGGGAAGCAGTCCGTTCTTCAGTGCGTTGTTGCGGAAGATGTCCGCAAAGCCGCTGCTGATCACAGCCCGCACACCTGCGCCGAGCAGAGCCCACGGCGCATGCTCGCGGGACGAACCGCAGCCGAAGTTGTGGCCGGTCACGAGTATCTCTGCACCCGCGGCTGCAGGCGCGTTGATCGGGAATGCCGGATCAGGCGATCCGTCAACGACATATCGCCGGTCGTAGAACGCGAGCGCGCCGAGCCCTTCCTTGTCAGTGACTTTGAGAAAGCGAGCCGGAATTATCTGGTCGGTGTCGACATTGTCTGCCGGGATCGCGAAATAGTGCGATGTGATGCTTATTATGGGTTCCATTGTTCGGTCAGTTCGGCAGGAGTGTACGTAAGTCGGTGATTGTGCCGGTGATCGCTGCTGCGACGGCAGTGATCGGGCTTGCGAGCATGGTTCTGCTGCCGGGGCCCTGGCGGCCCTCGAAATTGCGATTGCTGGTCGAGACTGCGAGTTTCCCGGGCGCCAGCTGATCGCCATTCATCGCAATGCACATCGAGCAACCTGACTCGCGCCATTCCGCGCCGGCTTCCCTGAAGATGCGGTCGAGGCCTTCTGCTTCCGCGGCACGCTTGACCGCACGCGAGCCGGGTACGACCAGCATGCGCAGACCTTCCTTCACCTTGTGTCCGCGAAGCAATCCCGCCGCCTCGCGCAGGTCGGAGATGCGCGAGTTGGTGCAGCTTCCAAGAAACACAACATCGACTGGTGTGCCTATCAGGCGCTGTCCGGGTTGCACACCCATGTAGTTCAACGCGTGCGTCAGTGTCGCACGCTCGTTCCTGTCGTAGATCGATTCCGGATCGGGCACGCGCCCGTCGATGGCCATGGCCATTGCGGGGTTGGTGCCGTAGGTGATCATTGGCTTGAGCGTCCGCGCGTCCAGCGTGACACTGCTATCGTGCCTCGCACCGGGATCCGAGCGCATTCCCCGCCACTCAGAGACTGCCGCGTCCCACGCGGCTCCAGTTGGCGCGAATTCTCTACCGGATATGTATTCGATGGTCGTATCATCCGGCGCGATCATCCCTGCGCGCGCACCACCTTCGATCGACATGTTGCAGACCGTCATGCGCGCTTCCATTCCCAGCGCACGAATTGCGCTGCCGGTATACTCGAATACGCTCCCAGTCCCTCCGCCGATGCCGATCTTTGCGATGACGGCAAGAATTATGTCCTTGGCGGATACACCACGCGGCACCGTCCCGTCTATGTGGATCTCCATCGTTTTCGGCTTCCGCTGCAGAATGCACTGCGTCGCGAGCACGTGTGCCACCTCCGACGTACCGATTCCGAACGCCAGCGCTCCGAATGCACCATGCGTGCTCGTGTGACTGTCGCCGCAGACGATTGTCATGCCGGGCCGCGTGAGTCCCAGCTCGGGACCGATCACGTGAACTATTCCCTGGCGTGAGCTGTCAGTCCCGTATAGGGGGATGCCGAATTCCGAGCAATTGCGTTCCAGCTCGTCCAGCTGCGTCGCGGCCTGTGCATCGATTACCACGAGGCGTCCGCTGTGGTCGCGAGGAGTAGTGGGTGTGGAGTGGTCGGTAGTTGCGAACGTACGGCCTGGGCATCGCACACGCACGCCACGCCTGCGCAGATCGCTGAACGCCTGAGGCGACGTCACCTCGTGTACCAGGTGAAGATCCACGTACACGATTGCCGGAGTTACGTCCGTCGCAGCGCGTACGACGTGACGGTTCCATATCTTGTCGAGCAGGGTCGTCGCTCGGGACGTGGTCGCGGTCACTGGACAGCCTCCGAGCTGACAGATGAATCGACGGTCGTGGCAATCTCGGATTCGACGATTCGTGCGATCTGATGATCGGATACGATCTTGTGCCTGTCGGCGAGCATCTTGAATTGTGCGAAAGCTCGGCTCAGTGCATCGTCGGATAACGTGAAACCGAGCTGGTTCTGCACGTGTGTACGGAAGGCGTTCCGTCCCGAATGCTTGCCCAGCACGCACCACCCGGCATTCGCTCCCACCTGCTCCGAGCTCATGATCTCGTATGTGCCGCGATGCTTGAGCACTCCGTCCTGATGGATCCCCGCTTCGTGCGCGAATGCGTTGGCACCCACGATGGGCTTGTTGCACGCCATCCGAACTCCGGTGCAATCCGCGACGAGCTGCGACGTGCGCGTAATCTCGCGCGTGTTGATGCGTGTCTCCATGCCGTAGAAGTGGCTGCGAGTGTGCAGCGCCATTACCACTTCTTCGAGTGCAGCATTTCCGGCGCGCTCGCCGAGTCCGTTGATGGTGCATTCCACCTGTCGCGCGCCCGCCTGAACGCCTGCGAGCGCATTCGCGACGGCCATGCCGAGGTCGTTATGGCAGTGGGTCGAGACGGTGATGTGTCCGAATGGCCGAACGGCCTCGCAGACCATCGCGACGAGCGCACCGTACTCCGATGGCGTGTTGTACCCAACGGTATCCGGAACGTTGATCGTAGCTGCTCCTGCCTCCGCCGCTGCGACGATCACTTCACACAGAAATACGGGATCGGAGCGACCCGCGTCTTCCGCCGAAAACTCCACATCTCTCGCATGTGCGGTCGCGTAGCGTACTGCGCGTTCTGCCGCACGGAGAACCTGCGCGTGAGTAAGCCGCAGTTTGTGCTCGAGATGGATGTCGGACGTAGCGATGAAAGTGTGAATTCGTCGTCGCAGCGCTGGACGTATTGCCGACGCGCAGGCATCGATGTCACTCTCGATCGCTCTGGCCAACCCGCAGATCATCGATCCATCGGCAGCACCAAGCTCGCTGGCGATTGCGTAGACCGCATCATGCTCACCTGACGAGGCAGCCGGAAAGCCGGCTTCGATCACGTCGACGTTGAGGCGCGCGAGCTGGCGTGCGACGCGAAGCTTCTCGCTTGCCGTCATCGTGCATCCTGGAGCCTGCTCGCCATCGCGAAGCGTGGTGTCGAATATTGCGACACGGTCACCAGGGTGAACGGGCGTGTCGCTCCCGGTACTATCGTCTGTCGAATCTCTCGTTGAACTCATCGTCGAACGCTCCGCATTGGATTGGAAAGTCGTGGTCGGTGACAGTGGTTGGTGACACGTGACGTCACTGGCCGAATCCCTGGCGTGCGCCGCATGAAACGAGAACGTCCATCCGGATGATGAGAGGGATACAAAAGACAAAGCGGCCCTCCCCGCACACTTGGGGAGGGCCGCTCGTCACTTCAGCACGGCGTGCTTAAGGCGTAATACTCAACCTTCTCCATCCCAAGCAAGGAATCCCGCGGCTAAGTCGAAGCGAGCCGAGGGTGTTGGTAAGGAGTAGGAGATTCGCGCGGTGCATGTTTTGGAAGGCTACGGCGACCGGGGTTGGTTGTCAAGTCGGTCTCAGCTAGCTTGTCAGCTTGGCCAACAATGAGGATGACGATGTCCAAGCTCCGTGTCCTGAGTTTCGCAATTTCCATTGACGGTTACGGCGCCGGCCCCGATCAGGATCTCCAGAATCCGCTTGGCGTCAACGGTCCCGAGTTGATGCAGTGGTTCTTTCCCACGCGCACGTGGCGGAAGATGCAGGGCCAGAGCGATGGTGAAACGGGAATCGATAACGAGATCGCCGAGCGAAGTTTTGACGGCATCGGTGCCTGGATTCTTGGACGCAACATGTTCGGTCCCGTGCGCGGACCGTGGCCTGATTACAGCTGGAAAGGATGGTGGGGCGACGAGCCGCCGTATCACACTCCCGTCTTCGTCCTGACGCATCATCCGCGGCCGCAACTCGAAATGGCCGGCGGCACGGTGTTTCACTTTGTCACCGGTGGCATCCACGCAGCGCTGGAACAGGCGACTGCCGCAGCTGGTGGCCGCGACATCCGTCTCGGCGGGGGTGTATCGACGGTCCGCCAATTTCTGACTGCCGGACTGATCGACGACATGCACCTCGCCGTCAGGCCGGTGCTGCTCGGATCGGGTGAGAATCTCTGGAACGGCATCGACGCGCGCGCTCTTGGTTATGAGTGTACGGAAAGCATCGCCGGCGAGCGTGCAACCCACGTCTTTATCAAGAAGCGGCCAGGAGCCGATACGCGTTAGTGGCCGGTGGCTCGTCACCGGCCTTCCTGCTGGCCCTCCCGCTGCTCTCCCCACCCGCCCGTTTACGCGTAAGTTTTAGCCGGTGAAACCAAAAGAGCTGACGATACGCGGGCTGATTCTCGGCGCCCTCATCACGACCATCTTCACGACGGCCAATGTGTACCTCGGCCTCAAGGTGGGTCTCACCTTCGCCTCGTCGATACCGGCGGCGGTGATCTCCATGGCGCTGCTGAGCGCGGTGAAGGACTCGACGATCCTCGAGAACAACATCGTTCAGACTGTCGCATCGGCGGCCGGTACGCTCTCGGCGATCATCTTTGTCCTGCCAGCACTGGTGATCGTCGGCTGGTGGACTCGATTCCCATTCTGGGAGTCTTTTTTCATCTGCCTGAGTGGCGGCGTGCTCGGCGTGGTATTCACCATCCCACTTCGTCGCGCGCTGGTGACGAACTCCGACCTGCCGTACCCCGAAGGCGTCGCTGCCGCCGAAGTCCTGAAGGTCGGATCGGGCACACGCGGCGACACGAAGGACGATACCGGTGAGGCAAGGGAAGGGCTCACCGCCGTCGTGCTCGGCTCGGTCGCGTCGGCCGGTCTCGCCATCGTAAGCGGAACTCGGATCATCGCCGGCGAATTCGCCGGCGTCATTCGACTCGGAGCGACTGCGTCGACGGGCTACGACATCGCGTGGTCGCTCGCGCTGCTCGGTGCCGGTCAGCTGGTTGGACTGTCCGTTGGAATGGCGATGCTGGTCGGTCAGATAATCTCGTGGGTCATCGCAGTACCGATTCTCACGTCGATGCAGCCGGCGACGGTGGGCCAGACGCTGGCTGCGCACACCACGGCGATCTGGAGCACGCAGGTGCGATTCATCGGAGCCGGCACCATTGGCGTCGCCGCGATCTATACGCTCCTCATGCTCGCCAAGCCGGTGGTTGGTGGACTGGTCAGTACACTGGCTGCCGCCCGCGCCGCCAACACGGCAGACGATCGCGACCGCGATCTCGCGCCCAAGTGGATCTTCATACTGACAGCCGTCTGTCTCGCGATCACGGCATGGCTGTCGTTCGCCTTTGCGAAATCGACAGTACTCGCGCCGAGCGCGCTGACGCTGACACTGGTCGCCGTTCCATTCGTATTGATCGTCGGCTTCATAATCGCAGGAGTCTGCGGCTACATGGCTGGACTCATCGGCGCATCGAACAGCCCGATCTCCGGCATTGGCATCCTGTCGATCGTAATCTGTGCGTCGCTGGTCACGCTCGTCGTATCACCGACGGCGGATACGCGTCACGCGCTGGTTGCATTTGCGCTGTTCGTCACGGCGATCGTATTTGCGTGCGCGACGATTTCAAATGACAACCTGCAGGATCTCAAGACCGGCCAGCTCGTCGGTGCATCACCGATGCGCCAGCAGATCGCGCTGGTCGTCGGAGTCGCAGCCGGCGCCTCGGTAATTCCGTTCGTGCTGAACCTGCTGGCCAAGGCGTATGGATTCGCCGGCGCCCCGAACGCCCACGTGATTGCGGCAAATCCGTTGCCGGCGCCACAGGCAACCCTGATTGCAGCACTCGCTCAGGGTGTGATCGGCGGAAGCCTGGAATGGACGATGCTCGGCATCGGCGCACTCGTCGGCGTCGGCCTGATTCTGCTCGACACGACACTCGGCGCGATGAAGAAGTTGCGCATCCCGCCACTCGCCGTTGGGATCGGAATATATCTACCGATGTCGGCGACATTTGCAGTCATCGTCGGCGCCGTTCTCTCCCGATGGTACGAAGGGCGCACGCGCTCGCTGTCGAATCCCGAGCGCGCTCAACGGCTCGCTACGCTCGTTGCATCCGGACTGATCGTCGGTGAGAGTGTGTGGGGAGTGGTCAATGCCGGACTCATCGTAGGGCTCACCAAGGAAGCGCCGATCGCGCTCGTATCGGAGACCTTTGCACCAGCGCGGTTGCTCGGGCTGGTCGTGTTCGTTGCGACGGTCGCGTGGCTGTACCGATGGATGCTGCGGAAGTCGGAGGCGGTTCAGTAGAGCCGCGCCAGACCTGGTGATCCCACTCCCGCGAAACCATTCTTCCGAAAGAACATTCATGAAGCTGCATACGCAACTGAACTTCCCCGGGAATTGCGAAGAGGCATTTCGTTTCTACGAGCAGCATCTTGGCGGGAAGATTACGATGATGATGAGTCAGAACCAGGCACCAGGCGCTCCCGCTGGAGCCGGCAATGCGATCATTCATGCACGGATGGACATCGGTGACACGGTACTGATTGCAAACGATGTTCCGTCCGCCATCTTCGAGAAGATTCATAGCGTGTACATGTACCTCTCCGTCGATTCGTCCGAAGAGGCAGAGCGGATACACAAGGTTCTTGCCGACGGCGGCGAGGTTTACATCCCGATGGCGGAGACATTCTACGCGACTCGCTTCAGTCAGCTTCGAGATCGGTTCGGTGTCTCCTGGTCCATCATTCACGAACGTCCCATGATGTGAATGGGACAGCGGGTTGGGCCGCCGGGTGCCTTCAGGTGACCGCCATCCGCGACACTCTTCTCACCGCGCCCTGAACAACCAGCTCAACTTCACGAAGAACCCGTCATTCAGCCGGTTGTAATCGTTGAACCGCAACCCGTTCGGCTCGTTCAGCAACGCTCCGTATCCCAGAAAGAACACCGTGCCCGGTATCGGTTGATACGAGAACAATCCCTGCAGATGCATCCGGTTCGTGGTACTCGCCGACGCTGGTGAATACGTTCCGCTCGATGGATCGTACAGAAGAATCGGCGCACCGCCATTGCGATCGTCGCGCAGTGCATCCTGCTTCTGCGTATCGTACTCCGTCACGAGCCGCACGAACACGGCGGGCGTGATCTGATATTCCGCCTTCACATACGGAATCTGTCGCTCCGCTACCGTCGATCCGTTCGTGCGCCTGTTGTACTTCTGCAGCGCATAAGTGCCGTCCACACGCAACTGC
>DATNCZ010000318.1:0-10734 GCA_035553335.1 Gemmatimonadaceae bacterium | reverse complement strand
TACCCGGTATGTCGAGTACCGCATCGGCCTGAACGACTGGCGTCCGATGATCTTCGAGAACGGCTACACGAATTCCATTCGACAGCGTCCGCATCTGAATTGCCGGGAACGCCAGCGATGCGTCGCCGTTCGGCGCCGGCGCTACGGTGCGATCGAACGTCTCCGGCGTTTCACGTATGCTGTCGGCCGGTGTGTCGCTCGCCGCCGTCGCAGTTGCCGCCGCCGATGCAGTGGCCGTCGCTTCACCAGCTGGAGCGGCTATGACGTACGCTTTCGTCGTGTCGGCCGCCAGCCCGAGCTGGCCTGCCGGCACCATGCTGAGTACCACGCGGCCGCGGGTGAGATACTTCCGCAATACGCGCGTAACATCAGAGGGCTTCACGTCGAGAGATCGTTCCGTCTCCTTGACATACGCGAGCGGGTCGTCGTCAAAGACCTGACCCTGCAGGAGTGTCTCGGCCTTCCGCATTGCGCTCTCCAGCTCCAGCACGAGCGACAGTGTCTCCTGACTCTTGTAGCGTGCGATCTCAGGCGCGGTCGGCGGTGCATCGCTCGCGAGCGACGTGAGTGTGGAGTCGATGAGATGTTCGATCACCGTAAGAGACGCACCAGGACGCGGCTGCACGGTAATGGTAAATTCGCCCGCTCCGTCAAAACCGCTCTGCCACGCTAATACCTGCGTCGCAAGCTGTCGGTCGTACACCAGCAACTTGGTGAGACGACTGGTACGATCGTGCCTCAACACCTCGGCCAGCGCCGACAGTGCTTCATCGTCCGGACTGTGGTTGGAGACAGTTGGCCACGCGATCATCAGGCGCGGTACCGTGGCCTTGGCGTCCTCAAGCACTATCCGCTTTTCACTCGGCAGCGTTACCGGTGCGACGATGGGCTGAACGACCTTGTGCCCAGCCGGTATCGGTCCGAAGTATTTCGTTACGAGCGACAGTGCCCTCGCGGGATCGAAATTGCCTACGATCGCGAGCGTGGCGTTGGCTGGCGAATAATTGGCGCGAAAGAACTGCTTGACATCGCCGAGCGTCGCTGCATCCAGGTCGCGCATGGATCCGATCGTCGGCCATGAATACGGATTGGATGCTGGAAAGAGCGCCGCACTCATCACTTCCGAGGCGGAGCCGTACACCTGATTATCCACGCGCTGCCGGCGTTCGTTCTTCACTACCCCGCGTTGCGCGTCGAGCTTCGACTGATCCAGCGAATCCAGCAGGAAGCCCATCCTGTCCGATTCGAGCCACAGAGCAGTCTCCAGTCGATTGGACGGAAGCGTCTCGAAGTAGTTCGTGCGATCGCTGGCGGTGCTGCCGTTCATGTCGCCGCCGGCTTCCTCGACGATCCTCGCGTGCTGGCCGTTGGGGATATGCTTGGTCCCCTGGAACATCACGTGCTCGAATAGATGTGCGAAGCCGGTGCGGCCTGCTGTCTCGTTGCGAGACCCGACGTGATACCACACATCGACTGTTACGACGCGTACGGCGGTATCACGCGATAGCAGAACCGTGAGGCCGTTCGGCAGCGTGTGCCGCTCGACTGGAAGGTGCGGGATGTTGAACGCCTGCTGCGCTTGTGCAGCGCCGGCGATCAGGGTGACGCACAGCGCCGTCAGAAATCTCGTTGGCCGCATCACGGTGTGCGGTAGCGTAAGCCGACGGACGTCGTGCGTCCGGCCTGCTGAATGACGTTGATCCGCTCGTACGCGTAGTTGTTGGCTGCGTTATCCATCTGGACGAAGCCCGACACCGACGACGTGATGTTCTTTGTAAGACCTACGTTGAATTTCGTCCACGCAGGGTAGTTGACGAAGTACGGTCGCTGGTCTCCGCGGAATTGGCCGGAGAATATCGCGTTCATGAATGCGTACATATCGAGGTCCCGCCAGGTAGCCATGTGTGTTGCCGCGAAGTTGATGACGGTGCCGCTGAACGGCGTGTAGGTCCCGACGAGTCCGGCAGTCCACTTTGGGATGCCTGGCAGGACGTCACCCGTCTTCACGATTCCCACGTACAGAGGTGAAATGTCTTCCGCCACGCTGCGGGCCGATCCGAACTGGCCACGAAGCGAGAGCGACTGTATTGCTGTCAACGTGCCTGTGAATTCCCATCCGGTATTTCGAATGCGTCCGAGGTTCACGGACTTGGTCATGACCTGTCCTGCAGGCCCCGTATCCGGAAGCGTTATGCCGCCAACCTGATTGATGGCTGCCTGGTTGTAGTAGGTGATGCCGACGGATCCCTTGTTGCCGAAATACAGCTCGCCGCCCATGTCGAGGCCTCGCTGCAGCGTCGGCAGAAGGCCCAGGTTCGGGACCCTCACTTCGGAGGCTGTCATGAAACCGAGCCGATTGCGAGGATCGGCCAGCACGACCGTCGAACCGAATCCGGCGCGCGCCTTGACGGTCATCGAATTGAGGCTGTGCACGAATGACAGCCCGACACGTGGCGACCAGTACGTACCGTTTTCACCGGGGCTCTGATCGCCATGCATACCACCGGTGAGGTAGAGCGTCTTGAGCCATCCAACCTGTGCCTGGCCGAATATGCCGTTGATGTGGCTGGTACTACGTGACGAGCTCGACAACTGCGCCTGCGTGTAATCGACGCGGTCGCCACCGGCAACGACGGAATATTGCAATGCGTCGTTCATTGCCGCGTCGTAGCTCGATGAGAAGTGCACCGAGCGCGCCGTGGAGTTCGACTGATCCACTGCTTCCGGGTCGCCGACCGTCGCGCTCCGTGTGAATGTCGCGAACGTGTTGTCGTCGGATCCCATCGTCAGCGTGTTGCGCCATCCCGCGATCGGTTCTGCGGTGATTGTTCCGGCAAGCGTCGAGATCTGATATTCGTATCTGTTCCCCGGGTCGCCCATGCTGATGGGACGATGCTGTGCGACGGCAACCGGATCGAGGATGCTCAGGCCCTGATGATATGCCATGCGAGTGTCGCGAAGGCTCAGATTGCCACTGAGGATTCCTTGGTCGAAGCGCATGCCTCCATGGAAGTTCCGCTGCTCGCCGTGACGATATTTCTCGAAGTCGCCTTCGCCCTCCCACGAACCGTCGACCGTGTATCCAGCGGTCGCGTTGCCGCCGCTGACGCCGAGTCCGACGTCCTTTCTCAGAGGGCTCGCGTCTGGATTGTACTTGTGAGCTATCGTGCCGAGTTGCACCTTCCCGGTCACTTCCGGCTTGGCCGAGTCTGCAGTGCCGTGCTTGGTGAAAATCTGCATCACACCGCTGGACGCACCGGATCCGTAGATCGTGCTCGCTTGCGGGCCGCTGATTATCTCGATGTGATCGACAGTGGCCGGGTCGATGTTCCTGATGCGCGACGGATCGTCCAGCTCCACGCCATCGACCAGCACCTTGAACGTCGACGTTCCTCCGCCGAGGTCGGTCGTGCCACGCACGGAGAAGTTGGCATAGCCGCCGATTCCGGGCGTGTCATCGCGCGCGACACCGCCGGGCACCATGTAGTTGAATACCTGATCGATCGACGTGATGTTCTGTTCCTGCAGCTGCTTGGCGGTAACGATTGTTATCGGAGACGGAAGCGCGCGCACTTCTGTCGGGATCACGGTGCCAGTCACGACGACGCGATCGAGTCCACTCGCGGTTGCGACCATCGCGACGTCCGGCACAGGTGTGTCCGTTCCGCTTGCGCCAACTGTGACATTCACCGTCGTCGGCTGATAACCGAGCCGGCGAAAGTGCAGCGTCAGAGTCTTGCCCTCGTCCAGACCGGTGAGCCTGTACTCGCCAGCGTCGTTCGTTGTCGCCCTGCCTGCGCCTGCACCAACGCTGACAGACACCTTCGCCAGCGGCCTTTTCGTCGCCGCATCGATGACTCTGCCACTCAGCTCGCCGTCCGGCAACGCAACCACTACCGGCTGCGCTACGAGCGTCGCATTCCCATCTCGGCCGAACACGACGTCGATCCCCGATTCGACAAGAACGCTCGTGAGCGCCGCCACGAGGGTGATGTCCTTCGCCTTGAGGTTGATGCGAGTGTCGGGCTTCGCACCGTGTTTCAGTATGTCATCACTGTACCACACTGCGATTCCGGCCTCGCTCGCGATCGTTCCGATCGCATCCTTCAACGTCGCGTTATCCAGGTTCAATGCCAGGCGCTTGTGTAGGATTGCCGCCCTGCTGACGTCCAGAGCAACCGGCGCACTATTCGCACTTGCCGCGTAGAAGAAATGAGGACCTGTTGTCGCCCCGTCAGTTCCCTGTCCACCCAACGCTGAAGCCGCCGCGAGCGATATGGCGATAGCGAGCGGCATCCAGACATTCCTGCAATTCATGCTCTACTCCGGTGAATGAGATACGTCCAGGAAGAAACAGAGGCAACGGACCGATCCATCGCCCGGTCAGCGCGCATTGGTGTGCCCATTACTGCGCGCACTACTATCACGCGGATAGAACGTGACGACGCGCCCGTCTTGACGAACGTTGGCGCCGAGCGTGAGTGCCAGATGCTGCATCGCCGCCTCGGCGGTTTCGCCGCGGATCGTCGCGGTGATTCGCCGGGCGCGCAATGCCGGATCGGTGACGTGGACGTCGATGTCGTACCAGCGCTCCAGCTCCTGGATGGCAACTCGCACCGGCACGTGATCGAACACGAGTTCGCCGTGCATCCATGACGTATAAGTTGCGAGCGACACGTTGCGGGCTCGCATAGCAGTGCCATTGGTATCCAGCGTCGCCAGATCGCCACGCGTCAGGACCATGAGGGGATGGCGGCGCCTGCTGGTGTCGGACGCGCTCACGCCGGGGCGGTCCCAGAGACCGACAGAGCCGCTGACGACTACCACTTGAGTCGTGTGCGTCTCGGGATATGCGCTTATCACGAACGACGTGCCGACATCCTTCGTGACGGCAGTCGTCGTATGGACGACGAACGGCCGAGTGGTGTCGTGCACCACGTCAAAAAAAGCGCGGCCCGTGAGCTCTACGTCGCGCCGCCGTACTCCGTCGCCGCCAGCCCTGTCGAAGCTCGATGGAATCCGGAGCTTGCTATCAGCCGCAAGGGTTACCCGGGTTCCGTCTGCGAGATCGAGGGTAGCCTGCTGTCCGCGCGTCGTCGCAATCTCACGCATCGGTGCGCTCGCCGGGATTACACTCTGCGCAGGCTCATGCATCCTGACGTAAACGCCACCGCCCGCCAGAACCATTACTGCCGCGGCGATCGCGAGGTACGAAGATGACCAGCGTGAACGCGCCGGATAGCGCGTAAGTGGTGGCCGCCGAAGCACCACTGCTTGATCGGTGGCTTTCTGTGCCGGGGTCTCAGCGCCGGGAATGTGGCGCGCGAGGCGGTCCCAGACTTCTCCCTTGTCCCATTGCGGCGGTGTGACGCTCTGATTCCACGCGGCTCGCAATTCTTCTATCGACGCGGCGCGATCCGGGTCTCCCGCGGCCCAGATACGAATCGACTCGGCTTCGGCCAGCGGACTTGCGCCGGATACATACCGGAGCAGCGCATCAGGTCTCGGATCGGAAATCAGGCGTCGAATGGGCGTCATCAGACAGCCAGACGCGCCAGCCCGGCGAAACCTCTAAGGCAGCTTTGTAATTATTTTCCGGCTACTTGCACCACGAGGCCAGTTGCTCACGCAGCGCCTTGAGCGCACGGATCAGATGGATCTCCACCGTGTGTGTCGAGATTCCCATCACCTCGGCCGCTTCCACGTAGGGTAATTCGTGCTCGCGAACCAGGCGGTACGCCTGTTGCGCTCGTGGTGGCAGGGTAAGGACGGCACGCGAGAGGGCCTCGCCCAGCTCGTGCTGCATCAGCGGGTCGTCAGTATTCCCCCGGTAGGCCCATTCCATCGGGGAACCGGCATCCCGAACGATCGACTCGTGCGATACGAGCTCGACGCGAAGATGCCGCCGCAGCGTCGCGACACGATTGTAAACCGCGCGCAGGAGGTAAGTCCTCAGCTCCCCGCTGACGCTGAAGGCTGCTGAATTCTTCAGAATGTTGAGGAAGATGTCGTGCACGACATCCTGCGCTTCATCACGGGATTTGAGGCATGCGTATGCGAAGGCGAACATCGCATCGCTATGTCTGTCGTACATTGCCTTGAACGCCTCCGCATCGCCCGCGCGGATGCGCGCCACCCACTCCCGCTCGTCAGAAGACGCAGCGAGGCGAGTGGGGATCCGCGGCAGGGTTGACAACGAGTCGGGCATCGGCGCGAAGATAAGTGACTGTATAACCGTTCGTCAACGTCGACTCGCAAAGTTACGAGCGGAACCAGGACTCTCCGCATCCGCTGTCTGTTGGCGGCAAGTTGCGCGTCGTCGACGTAACTTTCCGGTGGCCACGGCACAGTCTCACATTGGTCATACTGTTAATCATTGAGTGCGATGCGCATACTGAAATCCAGTGAATACCGTCGCATGCCGTGGCGGAACGGTCGAGGCGAAACCGCAGAGGTAGCGATCAGTCCGACAGGCGGCACGCTCGACGACTTCGACTGGCGCGTCAGCATGGCGCGCATCGATGGCGATGGGCCGTTCTCCATTTTTGCACAGACCGATCGCACGCTCGCCGTGCTGCGTGGCGACGGTCTGTGCCTCTCCATCGCCGGCAGGGCGCCGGTCGAGCTCACACGCGATTCGGAGCCGCTTTCATTTCCCGGCGATGTCGCGGTTGGCGCAACCCTGCTCGGCGCCACTGTCACCGATCTCAACGTGATGACCCGTCGCAAGCGCTCGAACCATTCCATGCGACGACTGCGCATCGCAGGGAGCGTCGAGGTCCCACTGGAGGCACCGTTGGCGCTGCTCATTTGCGCGGAGGGATCGCTCCAGATCGGAGTGACCGTGGAGACGATCACGCTCATGACGCTCGACGCTCTTCTCGTGGAAGAGGGACCCGCTACGGTCAGGATCTCGAGCGATGCGTCGGTGCTGGCATATCTGATCGAGATCCATTAGAAGTACTCCAGTATGACCAGGCCGCTTCACGAGTGAATGTGACGGCGCGATCGTACTATTGACGATGGCGTCGACGCCACAAATGCAGACAACCCGGTGACCCCAGCCACATGAAAATCGCGACTTTCAACGTGAACGGCGTGAACGGCCATCTGCCGTCACTGCTCCGCTGGCTCGGAGAGACCGGGCCCGACGTCGCCTGTCTCCAGGAACTGAAAGCGCCTGAAGAGAAATTCCCCATAGCAGCTATCAGAGACGCGGGGTACGGCGCTATCTGGCACGGGCAGAAGAGCTGGAACGGTGTGGCGATTCTCACGCGCGGAACGGAGCCTGTGGAAAGGCGACGCGGCCTGCCCGGCGATCCGGAAGACCTGCACAGCCGCTACATCGAAGCGATCGTCGATGGAGTGGTGATCGGATGCCTGTATCTGCCGAATGGCAATCCCGCTCCCGGACCAAAGCTCGAGTACAAGCTCAGCTGGTTCGAGCGGCTGAGCCTGCACGCGAAAGAGTTGCTCACCGCGGACGATGGGCCCGTCGTGCTCGCGGGCGACTACAACGTGATCCCAACCGATCTCGACGTGTACAATCCTGCACGCTGGCAAACTGACGCGCTATTTCTCCCTGAGGTGCGCGACGCATTTCATCAGCTGGTCGCACAGGGTTGGACCGACGCGCTGCGCACGCTGCATCCGGATGAAAAGATCTACACTTTCTGGGACTACTTCCGGAATGCCTGGGGCCGAAACGCGGGCCTGCGCATCGATCACCTGCTGCTCAATCCCTCAGCAGCCGCACGTCTGACCGGCGCTGGCGTCGACCGCGAGGTGCGCGGATGGGAGAAGCCGAGCGATCATGCACCTACGTGGATCGAGCTGTCGGATAGCGTCCGGCGTTCGGCTGGCGCTTGATCCCCGGCGCGCTCGCAGGACGAAGCAACATCACGCAAACCGGCGCCTGACGAACAGGTACAGCAACGGTCCAGCCAGCACTCCGCCGAGCGATCCTGTCAGTGCCGGAAGGGCATACGTACCATCACGTACTCCAAGCCCGATCACCAGAAGCAGAATTGCGACTGGCAGAGATGCGAGCAGCGCGACGCCGGTGGTGCCTACCGGGATCCGGAAGTCTCCGCGCAACTCCGGTTGACGCAGTCTGAGCTGGATGAGCGCGGCGAATTCCACGAACAGTGCAAGCGAATACAGAACCACGTCCGCGACCACGAGCTCGCCGAACGATGCGAGAGCGAAGATCGAATAGCACACGGCGCTCACGAGCACCGCGTTCTGCGGGACGTCCCGATCGTTGAGTCGCCCGAGGCTGCGTGGCATGAGTCCGTCCGTCGCCATCGCAAATGGAATACGCGAATACGCCATCAGCAGCGCGTTGAACAGTGCAACGGCGCTGATTATTCCACCGACTGCTACCAGCACGGCGACTACTCTTCCCGCATTGCCGCCGACTGCGATTCGCGCGATGTCGGGCCAGCCGCCATCATGCCAGTCGCTGAATTGTGTGGCGCCGAGCGTCGCAACGAGCGGGACGAGATATGCCGCCACGACTAGTGGCAGCGCTCGCCACAGTGCGCGCGGATAGGTGCGCGATGCGTCGGCTATCTCCCCCTCGACGGTGGAGGCGTTGTCCCAGCCGACATAGTTCCACAGTGCGATCGAGAGACCCACGCCGAGGCTCGGCACTACCCTGCTCCCCGGCGCGAGCATTGGCTGCCACGGTGCGTGGAAAACGTGCGGAATAGCGCCTATCGTTAGCAGCGTGAATGCAGCCAACACGAAGACACCCGCAACGATCGACGCCTTTCCGACGCGTGTGACGCCGCGCAGATTGAGCAGCGTTGCGCCCCATATCATCGCGAGCGCGATCGCCCACTTCACCCCACGTGAGAGATCCGGAACGAAATATCCGAGATACGTATTGAGAAGCACCGGGTAGATCGCCATGTCCACTAGCGAGTACAGCCAGGTCCACCAACCGTTTTGAAACGCCCAGAACTCTCCGAATGCCCGGAGAACCCAGCGATAGTATCCGCCCTCTTCCGGCACTGCGCTCGCGAGCTCGCCGATGATCAGCACTTCCGGCACGGACCACAGCACCGGAATCACCGCGAGAATGATGATTGCGAGGCCCGCGCCGCTGGACGCTACCAGCTGCTCCAGCGAGTATGCTCCGCCGGATACGTTGAAGAACATCACGAATACGAGCGGGAGCGTGGACAGCGATCGGCGTAGCTTCAGCGGAGCTGTTCCTGTGGCGGCGAGTTGCGAGCGGCTGGGGCAATCCGTTTGTGCCCAGCCGGCGTATAAGTTACAGAGGGTAACAGCGCCATGACACAACTGACACGCCCGTCGATCCGTTCTGGACTACTTGCCGGCGCCCTTGCGCTCCTAGCGCTCTTCGCGTGCGAACGCCCTGCATCCTCCGCGTCGTCGGGGGTCGACAGCAGAACCTCCACCGTCGTCGCGGATGGGAACACGTTCAGGATGGCGAGCAGCACGGGTACATATATCAAGCCCGGCAACGCGATCCTACGGGAGAGGCTGACGGCGCTGCAATACGACGTGACGCAGAACGCAGCCACCGAGCTACCGTATCGCAACAGGTACTGGGACAATCACGCTGCCGGAATCTATGTCGATGTGGTATCCGGCGAGCCACTGTTCAGCTCGACCGACAAGTACGACTCGCATACCGGCTGGCCAAGTTTCACCAGGCCGCTCGAGCCGGCCAACATTCTACGCGTCAAGGACAACGGACTGATCTTTCCCCGCATCGAGATCCGGTCCGTGCACGCCGGCTCACACCTCGGTCATGTCTTCAGCGACGGGCCCGCACCGCTCGGCCTTCGATATTGCATGAACTCGGCGGCGCTTCGATTCGTGCCGGTGGCGCAGCTCGCAGCTCAGGGTTATGGCAAGTATCTGTCGCTGTTTCGATGACATCGTAGAACCGGTACGCGTTGGCGACAGCTTCACCTGAGCGGCTCTGACCCTGCTGGCGGGCGCGGCGATATACCATAGATTCGTCTCAGCCAAGGTCCCCTGATCCCCGTCCACCGCATGGATTACAACTTCGACCGACTCGAGAAGCCTCTGGCTGGTCCCGGAGCCGTGTCGATTCCATGATTCCGAGGCACTGATGACGGCAGCCGGCCTCCGCGAGCAGCTTCAGGCCACGCTTGGGGAATGGTACGCCATCGAGCGCGAGCTCGGTGGCGGTGGCATGTCACGTGTCTTCGTCGCGCGCGACCTCACGCTCGGTCGCGACGTTGTGGTCAAAGTCATTGCCCCGGAGAGCGCTCAAGGGCTGAGTGCGGAGCGATTCGCGCGCGAAGTAAAGCTCGCGGCACGCCTCCAGCAGGCAAACATCGTTCCGGTGCTCGCAGCTGGTACATCGGGTACCCTCCCATACTACACGATGCCGTTCGTGAGCGGCGAGTCGCTCCGCGCACGGTTGACCAGTGGAACGGCGCTAGGCGTACCAGAAGCCGTGAGCATCCTGCGCGACGTAGCGCGCGCCCTGGCGTACGCGCATGCGGAGCACGTGGTGCACCGCGACATCAAGCCGGAGAACATTCTGCTCTCCGGTGGCGCAGCGGTCGTCACGGATTTCGGAATCGCGAAAGCGATAGTTGCGTCGCGAACGCTGGATGCGGGTTCCACGACTGGAATCACAATGGCCGGCGTATCGCTCGGAACGCCGGCCTACATGGCGCCCGAGCAGGCACTCGGCGATCCCGGTACCGATCAACGCGCCGACAT
>DATNCZ010000317.1:0-13893 GCA_035553335.1 Gemmatimonadaceae bacterium | reverse complement strand
TCGTGGCCATCGGGCTGCGCCACCGGATGCAGCATTCATCCGACGCCGCTCTATCTGGAGCCAGGCTTCAAGGCAGCGTTCTCGGCGCCTGCATCCGGCAGCGTGGCGTTCGACGAATACACGTCCGATCCGGCAAAGCCGGTTCCGTTCCGCGCTCGCCCCAGCCAACCCATCGGCTACGATCCGCCACTGACATGGGTGCAGTGGCTCGTGGATGACCAGCGCGAAGCGTCCGGCCGCACCGACGTGCTCGCATACCAGTCCGACGTGCTGACCGCACCGGTCAAGATCAGCGGCCAACCCGTAGCGAACATCATCGCGTCCACTACAGGCACCGACGCGGACTGGGTGGTGAAAGTGATCGACGTCTATCCCGACGAAGTCGGCGGCGACGCGAAGATGGGCGGCTACCAGCTACCCGTGTCGATGGACATCTTCCGCGGCCGCTATCGCGAAAGCTTCTCGACACCAGAAGCCATCACGCCCAACAAGCCACTGTTGTACAAGTTCGATCTTCCAACAGCGAACCACGTCTTCCTTCCCGGACACCGGATCATGGTGCAGATCCAGTCCAGCTGGTTCCCGCTGTACGATCGTAATCCGCAGACCTTCGTCCCCAACATCTTCTGGGCAAAACCTGGCGATTACAGGAAGGCCGAGCAGAAGATCTATCACGAGCCCGGCAACGCGAGCTTCGTGGAACTGCCCGTGGTCACGGGGTCAGCGCGGAATTGATGAGGGACGCGGGGATGACATACTTCTCATCCCCGCCCCTTCGTTCACTCAGCCATGTGAATGAACACTTCTCCGCCGTAAGCCTCCGGCGCCGTGACTCTCACGCCGGCCATGTTCTCGCGCACCCAGGCCGACGCGCGACGCGAGCTCTCGTCCGCACCTTCGCGATTCTCGCATACCGTTATCGTCGCGAGCGCCTCTCCATCCCGAATCGCGTAATAGGCGATGAAGCCGGGTCCGTCACCAAGCAGTTTCTTCACTTCATCCTGCCGCTTGTCGAGCTCGTGGATCAACTTCGCCACGCCGCTATAACGCCGTATCACTGCGTACATGCCGCTACTCCGTATGCTTGGGGGGATTGGACTGGGTCGCTCGACGCCATCGACCCCGAAATTCGGTGCCGAAAACTGACTGGCATAGTCTGCACCAGCGAAGCGCGATGTCAAGGCGCCAAGCGCAAAGTCAAGGCGCGAAGCGCAATCTCCAATGCTCGTGATCGCGCGTTATCATCACGCTTCCGGCGTCTATCCCCGGCTCGGGCTCAGCTCGCAGGCTGTTCGCTTATCAGGAATGAGCATCGTGGCGGCTTCTGTCCCCGCTCGCACCGCTCGCAGACTTTTCCCCCGGTAACTTCCGCGAGAAGCTGCTCCACCATGCAGCAAGCATCCGGGTGCGACGAGACCGCCTGCGACAGAGCGCAGCCATTGCCGTGGATCTCGTACCCTTCAGGCGTCTCGACCACATCCGCGTCAGCACCAAGTTCAGTCAGCAGGCTTGCCGCGTCGTCCACCCGCTCGGCAAAGGTGCCCGACGCCCGGGGACCGAGCCTGGAGCCCGCCCCTCGCAGTATCGATCTGACCTCGCCCGGATGCCTGCTCTCCAATTCAGCGATCAGCGCCGACAGCGCCGGTGCGTATGCGCTCGAGAAGAGCGTATCAGCCCCTTCCGCGACGCCGTAGAGAGTCGCCGGCTTGCCAACGGTTCCGTCGCGCCGGGAGCCGGCTGCCGCGACCACCCCATCCCGCTCGAGCGTCGCGATGTGAGCGCGGACGGCGTTGTCGGTAAGACCGAGCGTCGCCGCAATCTCGTCGACGCTGCGCCACCCACGCCGAAGGATCGCAACGATCCGACCACGCGTGCTATCCCCGAAATGTCTTTCCCACCAGCGCATGCATCCTCCTCTCTGACCGTGCAAGCCTCTCAACTACAGTACCAACAAACATACGTATAAGCAATAAGTCAATGATTTCCTTGACAAATCCCCGCGCTCATGCCATATGTCAATCACGGCGTTGCCAAACTGCAAGCCGTGGGCGTCGTCCAGCCCAACCACCATCACAACCGTACACGGAGTTCCGAAATGAAAAAGCCCCGACTAATTGCTGGAGTCGTAGCAGCCCTTGCCACCGCCGCGGCAGCCGCCCTTGCACCAGCGCCTGCCAGCGCGCAGGCACGTCACACTGCACCGGCGGTACGCCTCGCCAAGTCACATACACCGACCCACACAGCCGCGGCACTCGACGATCCCACCATCGTCGCCATCTTCGACGCCGCCAACACCTGGGACATCGACCTCGGCAATCTGGCCCTCAAAAAGAGCAGCAACGCCGAGGTCCGGACCTTCGCCGACATGATGGTGCGCGACCACAGCGCCGCCCGCAAGCTCGGCCGCGACCTCGCCACGAAGCTTCATGTGACGCCGACACCTCCCGGGAAGGACTTCGCACTGTACAAGGACCACGTTGCAACTCTGGCGAAGCTGAACAGCCTCAGCGGCGCCGCTTTCGATAAGGCCTACGTCGCCCACGAGGCCTGGTATCACCAGGCAGTGATCGATGCCGTGACCAACACCCTGCTCCCCGCAACCAAGAACGCGGAGCTGAAGGATCTCGAGGTCAAGGTCGCCCCGAACTTCCAGGCTCACCTGGCAGCGGCGAAGGCTCTCGCGACAAAGCTCGGCGCATAAATTCGCCACAGTGAGTGCGCGGTCGCCACACGTCAGTGGCGACCGCGCCACAGTTGCCCTGGGCGGCACGATCACTCCCAGTTGATGAAGTTGCGTAAGATCAAACCCGCCAAGGGGTTACGACCAACATCGAAAATTGCCGGGCCGTGGCATATGGGATGCCGTGTGAGCGTCTGCGTACTAATTCCTACCCGAGGCATCGTCCCATGATACGTCAGTTGAACGCAGCCGCCCTACTCGCGATCGGCGCCACGATCGCCGCACCGACTGCAAACGCACAGTTCACCAATGCATGCGGTGGATCAGATTTCTTTTCCTGTGTGACTCTGGCGGTGAGCGGGCAGGGAACGTCGACGTTGCTGTTTACCGTAACTAACACTTCCAACGGTGCGCCGGCCAACAACCCGAACAGCGTGTTCAAGGAGTTCGGAGTCGGTAATGGCGCGTTTACCGGCACCGCACCGACGGTGACCCCCACTGGTGCCCTCAGCTCACAGTTCAGCGTTGCCAGCACCAATCCGAGTTCGGTCAGCGGTGTCGGTTTCACGGCGACCAACTTCTTCGGCCTCACACCGAACGCACCGCCGCCGACCAACGGTCTGCACGACGGTGAGTCGGTGGGCTTCTTCCTCGCCTTCGCCAATTCGACCGACGCGAGCCAGTTCCTGAACGGCTTTCAGTTCGCGCTTCACGATATCGGCGGCCTTACCGAGGCTTGCGGATCCAGCAAGGCGGCATTCAGCAGCAACGGAACTCCGCTATCCGGCAGCGCGGCGCCGGCTTCCGCCAGCACCTGCAATCCAACGTCCACAGTTCCCGAGCCAAGCTCGATGGCACTCCTGGGGACCGGACTCGTCGGACTCGTTCCAGTCATGCGGAGACGCAGAAAGTAGCTCCGCCTTCCGGCATCCATCGCCGGACAACTGCAGTACCCCAACGCTCCGGTTCGCTCGACGAACCGGAGCGTTCTTATTGCCGTGCGTCGCGCAATGCCTGACGCAATCCGTCGCTTATCTCATTCGATGAGAAGTCGGCCAGATCTTCCAGTGCGCGCTGGAAATCCGCGACGGAGACCGTACTCAGCGCAGCCGCCGTTATCGCGCCTGCGCCGACGCGATTTCCCCCGTACAGAAACGGGGTGAGCCGATTCCGGCCATCGACGTCGAAGCTCCATATCTCGCGCCCGGTGCGCGCATCCAGCAGCACCGCGGTTGCATTCATGAACAGGTACGCAGTGCTCTGCCGGCGAAGATCGATCCCGGAATTGTGCATGTTCACTTCGAGCACGAAATCGGCGCTCTGCCGGTTGGCGGCTGGGGTCGCGCCGAGGTACCGGCTCGTCCGCTCGAGCGTCCGCTGCGACATGATGGCGGTGAGATCGACCAGTGCCACGGCGCTATCCAGCCTCGCGCGCGCGCGCCGGCCCTCGACTTCCTTCGCAACCCCGGAGCCGGCCGCGACGACCGCAGAGACTGCAGAGACCGGGTCATTGACGTCTGGCACATTGTACCATCCGGTCACCAGCTCCGGCCTGGGCGGCGCGATATACACCAGCGCGAGCGATCGGCTCGTGAAGTTGTATTCGGAGAGATGATTGTGACCGCCGCAGCCGGCGGCAAGGAGAACTGCTGACACCAGAACCGAAGCACGAGCGGTTCTGTAGCGAGACATACGTGATCTCATGCGTGACTCCTGCCCGGTTCCTGACCTGGTGTGTGAATCCACCCGATTGCGGCGTCCAGATGTATGACGACGGTACCAGCCATCGGTGACCGCTCGATCGTATTCTATCCCCCGCCGCCGGCAGGCATGGCCGCGCAGCCGCACCGGCGATATGGTTCAGGCATGCCCGATGGAACCGGAGATATCAGGCGCGAAATCGCCGAGGCAACCCAACGCGCGCTGGTCGCTGTCGCGCTGCAGGCGTACGAAGAGGCCGGATTGTCCGGGCTCTGCGGTGAGGGACGGTGGGAAGTGGCGTTGGGTGCAATACGAAGCTACGACGTGCGGAAGATCGCGGAGCAGCGGCCTTTGTAGTGGCGATCATGCACTCGACGCACTGCGCTGCGGAGACTCGCGGTGCGTGAGATGCGATTGCTGCATCTCACGCACCGTCCATGCATTATCAGATGATCGTCACTTGACGATCCTGGCCCCGGTCAACTCTGCGACTGCGCTGAGCGTTGTCTGGGCTGCATTGAGCCCGAGCCGGAAGTCCGCATCGCTGTACGTCTTGTAGAGATCCGTCGGCTGATGCCACTGCGGATCCCAGCCTGCGCCGATCTGCGCACCGCGCTCGTTCTCGCGAAGACTGATCGATGGAATGAGATCCTGAAACGGCTGCGAATCCGTGTTGGTCATGTGCTGGCCGACTTTTGCGGGATAGTCAGTCGCATACTTGTCGTTTGCGCTCGAAAAAACCCACGCAAGCTTCTGGGATGCTTCGGCCATCTTCGAGTTCGACTGGAACTCGATGTTCACATCGGCTTCCGGACGCTGAACTGGACTCATGCTCCCGTCTGGCCGCGGCATTCCATGGTCGAACATCATCATGTCGTGCTGTATCATGCCGAGCCACTTGGGCTCGGGATACTTGCCCGAACCGGCGGGATCTTCCTTGCCCTGAAGCGCTTCGCGCTGTGCGACGTATGCACGCGAGCCGTTGAGGCCACTCTCTTCGTTGTTCCACAGAATGAAACGAATCGAGCGATCGGTCTTGACGTCTGGCGAGCTGAATACGCGCGCGAGCTGCATGACGAGCGCAGTGCCGGATCCGTCGTCGTTCGCGGCTTCGCCCCAACCGATTCCATCCATGTGGCCGCCAACGATATACATCTCGTCAGGATGGGTCGTGCCGATCTTGGTGCAGTAGACTTCCTGACGCTCTCCGGCAACAGTCTGCGGCGTGTCCAGCTCGCGCAGCGCGAGATCGGGCTGACGCAGCGAATCCGTATTCACACCGGTCGGCATGATCTTGCCGCGCATGACTGATCCGCCGGGGCCGGGCCTCTTGTTCCCGCCCTCCGCGGCGCGCGCGCGGAAGCGAGCCAGCTGTTCCGCCGTCAGCGGTTGACGCGGCGGCGGTGGCTGAAAGTCATACGTGATGCGTTCGGTGTTGGTGCAGCCGTAACTCTTGAGCTGCGCCTCGATCCAGTCCACCGCCTTGCGGTTGCGCTCCGTTCCCTGGCGGCGATCGCCGAACTGGGTGAGTCCCTTGACGGTGGCCTTGTACTGCTCCAGTGACAGCCGCGACACCATCTCCCTGATCGGGTCGAAAGCGGTGTCGGATGTTGCGGCATTACGAGCTGGCGTCTGAGCGGCGACAGGCACGGTAACGACGCCTGCGAGTGCGCCGAGCATTACCAGGCGATTCAACGAGTTGGACATGCTGATGTGGGTCGAGGTGGAGACTGGACGAGCAAGGGTTTTCGGATTCTCGCTCACAGTGCTTACGCGCGTGACATTGACATTGCTGCCCTGAACGCCGCGGCGGAAGCACTGGGTGCTCGCCCCGTCAATCGCAGCTCGGTGAGCGCGCGCCTCAGATCGCGCTTGAACGCCGCGCTCTGCAATGGAACGACGGCAATGTAGCCCAGCGCGAGCTGGTCCGCCGCGGCGGCGCGCGACACGACCGCGAGACCAAGGCCGGCCGCCACCGCCTGCTTGATCGCCTCCGTGCTCCCGAGCTGGACGGTGGTCCCCGGATGGACGCCGTGCTCGGCCAGCGCCGCTTCGGCCACGACACGGGTACCGGAGCCTGGCTCGCGCAGAATGAATGGCTCGTCTATGAGGTCGGCTGCGCGCACGCGGCGTTTGTGCACCAGTGGATGCGATGCGGGCGCAATCACGACGAGCTCGTCCTCGCGCCACGGGATCACGGATATCCGCTCGTGTGACACCGGCCCTTCCACCAGCGCAATGTCGAGCCGTCCCTCGAGCAATCGGCGCGCGATCGCACGCGTATTGGCGCTCACGACCCGCAACGTGACCCCGGGGTGCTCCTGATGAAAGCGCGCGAGCAGCGGCGGGAGAAAGTACGTCGCGACGGTCGTGCTCGCACCAACGCGCAGAACGCCGCGCTCGAGGCCGCGCAGCGCAGCGAGCTCCTCTTCCGCGATTCGCTCCACGCCAAACAGCTCGCGCGCACGTGCGAAGAGCGCAGTACCGGCGTCGGTGAGCCGCGGGGTGCGGCCGGAACGGTCGAAGAGCGAGAGCTGCGTCTGTCGTTCCAGCTCCTGCACCGTTTTGGAGACGGCAGGCTGGCTCAGTCGCAGCGCAACCGCGGCACGAGAGAAGCTGCGCTCCTGAGCGACCGCGGCAAAGACACGTAGATGGTGGAGGTTGAGTGCCATAATGTATTGGAATACTAACATATAAATAATGTCTTTGTCTTATACCTCGGTGCGTTCTAGTCTTATGAAAATGGGACAGCAACCCGTCATTCCCGCGAAAGCGGACTCAGAAAGCCGTCATTCCCGCGAAAGCGGACTCAGAAAGCCGTCATTCCCGCGAAAGCGGGAATCCATCTGTTGCCGAGCAGCTTTGCGCCATGATCGCACTTGAAGACCGATAACATGGATTCCCGCTTTCGCGGGAATGACGAAACGAAGACCGATAACATGGATTCCCGCTTTCGCGGGAATGACGAAACCCGTGGCGTTCGCGGGGATACGGATTTCGCCAGCCGGCTTGTCTCCCTCCTGCCCGGAATCATCCTCGCCGTGGTTGTCAGCCTCGTTTCGCTCGCCATCGCGAACGTCGAGGAGCGCATCTTCGGACACGCGATCATCGAGGGCCTCGTCGTCGCCATTCTGGTCGGGATGATCGTCCGCACTCTCTGGATACCGCCCGCGAGCATGAATCCCGGTGTCTCCTTCACTGCCAAGCAGGTGCTCGAGGTCGCGATATTCCTGCTCGGCGCATCCGTGGATCTGCCACTCCTGCTGCGAGCAGGACCGTCGCTCGCAATCGGGATCGTGCTGCTCGTGATCCTCGGAATCTGCGGCAGCTATTCGATCGGCAGGATGATGGGACTGCCGCACAAGCTCGCGGTGCTCGTCGCGTGCGGCAACTCGATATGCGGTAATTCCGCAATCGCGGCGATCGCACCCGTGATTGGAGCGAAGAAGGAACACGTCGTGTCGTCCATCGCGTTCACGGCGATTCTCGGTGTCGTCGTCGTGCTGGGACTACCACTTCTCATCCATCCACTCGGGCTCAACAACTATCAGTACGGCGTGCTGGCTGGACTCTCCGTTTACGCGGTCCCGCAGGTTCTCGCAGCAGCATTCCCGGTGAGCATCCTCTCCGGCCAGGTTGGAACGCTCGTGAAACTGGTACGCGTTCTGATGCTGGGTCCCGTGGTGATATTCTTTGCCCTGACTCATCCGAACGAAAATCCCGACGGCGGTGCAAACCCGACGCGGTTTCAACTGACGCGGTTCGTGCCGTGGTTCATCATTGGCTTCCTGCTGCTGGCGATACTGCGATCGACCAACGCGATACCCTCCACATGGGTTGCGCCGACCCGCGCGGTATCGACCTGGTTCACCGTCGCTGCGATGGCCGCGCTCGGGCTCGGGGTCGATCTCAAGGCCATGACCAAAGTGGGCCCGCGCGTGATTACGACCGTTACGGGCTCGCTCTGCGTCCTGATCGTACTGAGCCTCGGGCTGATCCACTTCCTGCACATCAGCTGATCGGCAGAATCGTCCGTTTGCGAAATCTCCCGGCGGGCGTAGCTTCTCTGGAGCAGGCCCAGGCCGGCTGAGCCGCACAACTGGTTATCACCACGTCAACACCTTGCGCGTCAATCACTTACGGTTGATCACACTCGGTCGCCTGGCGCTTGTTTCGGGCTCGGGTGATGACGAGTCGCTGTCCAGGCGTCGCCGGCAGCTCGCTGTCCTGGCGGTGCTCGCGCTCAACGCGCGTCCGGTAAGCCGGGAACAGCTGGTCGACATGTTCTGGGGCGATGAACCCGAGGACCGCGCCCGCCATTCGCTCAGCAATGCGCTCTCGAGCATTCGCGGATTGCTCGGCCCGACCGCGATCGCCACCCGGCAAACAGATGTTGCGCTCTCTCCGGATGCCCAGGTCGGCGTCGACGCCCTGGAGTTCAACGCAGCGTGCGAGGCATCGGACCACGAGCGCGCGGTGGCGCTGTACACCGGACCGTTCCTGGACGGCGTTTTCGTTCCGGATTCGCCCCGGTTCGACGCCTGGGTTGCACGCGAGAGAGCGCGGCTCGAGCGCCAGTTCCTGCACGCGTGCGAAGCGCACTGCACGGCGCTCTCGCGTGCCGGCCGCTGGGACGAGTGCGCAGCGCTCGCGGCGCGGTGGCTGGATGCACTGCCGCCGTCGCGGGCAGCTGCGATAATGATGCTCTCGTCGCTCGCCGCGCCCGGTACCAGAGAGGCTCTCCACACCGCACTCAATGCGTATGACCTGCTCGTGCGACGGCTCGAGCTGGACTATGAATCACCCCCGGATCCGCGCGTGACGCTGCTGGCCGCCGGATTTCGCGAACAGATGCTGCGCGCGCCGGAGATCGCGGTGCCGGAACTGAACGACGCATCGTCGGCGCCGCCTGCAGCCGTGGCGTCGTCTCATTCATCCGACGTCGCCACAGGACCGACATCATCGCC
Organism: Gemmatimonadaceae bacterium; assembly: GCA_035553335.1. GTDB lineage: Bacteria > Gemmatimonadota > Gemmatimonadetes > Gemmatimonadales > Gemmatimonadaceae > Fen-1247. The sequence goes on along the minus strand of DATNCZ010000317.1, from coordinate 4,545 downwards.
GATCGCGGCGGCACACGCCTCGGGATCTCGCGGACCTGACAAGCGACGTGCATGGAAAGTGCGGCTCGGCGGCGCCGTGATTGCCGCGATCATCCTGGCCGCTGGATATCGCAGCATGTCGGCGCGAGAGGCTGCCGCAGCGCCACGCATGCGTCCGTTGGTAGCGGTGACGAACGTCGTCAACGTGCGACACGACACGTCGATCGCATGGCTGGAAGACGGTCTCAAGCAGATGATCGCCGCCGATCTCTCGAATTCGAACGCGATCGACGTCGTTCCACCGTCACGCGTCCACGACGTGCTCGTTCGTGCGGGGTACCCGTCCGGCACGGCCATTTCCACGGACCAGGCGGCGGACGTTGCCAGACGTGTGAATGCGACGTTGGCGGTGAGCGCCGAGTTGAGCCATGGCGGAGGAGGTTACGTCGTCGGCATCGACGTCTTCAATGCGGCCGATGGAAAGTTGCTGCGGATGTCCACCGTAACGGGCACGGACATACTCGGCGTTGCCGATGCGGCTGCAGCGCGCGTGCTCGACGTCGTGAACTCCGCAGCCCGGTCGCCGCATTTTGCCGAGATCGAGACCTCCAGCCCTGAGGCGTACAAGCACTTCGTCCGCGGCATGCAGGCGAGCGCCGCGGGCCAGTTCCCGACCGACGAGCGTGAGATGGACGCAGCGCTCGCACTGGATCCCGGGTTCGTAAGCGCGATAACGGCGCGGCGTGATATCGCGATCAGGCATGGCGAGCTCGGAGTTGCGGCGCAGATGGATTCAGCGTTCGCGCGCCACGCAAATCGTGCATCCGCCTGGGATCGGTTGATGGATGAAGCATCACGATCGTTCCACGGAGGTGAGATAGCGCGCGCCGAAGCTCTGGCGCGGAATATCGTCGCGAGATATCCAGGCGATCCGCGCGGATATGTATTCCTCTCGGATGTCTTGATGGAGCACGGGCACTGGCTGTCGGCGGATACTGTGCTGCAGGCTGAGCTCGCTCTGGATTCGCTCGCTGTCGCCGCTGGACCCGGTCCCTGCGCGCCGTGCTTCGCCTACCACGGAATGGCGGACACGCGACAGGAAGCCGGCGATTTCGCCGGCGCGGAGCGAGCGGCGCGAGCGTGGGTCGCATTGCAGCCGGACTTGCCGGACGCGTGGGTGACGCTGGCGAACACGCTGGCCGTGAGCGGACGCCCGGACAGGGCGATAGCGGTCGGTGAGCATGGCGCATCGCTCACATCCGATCCATTTCCCGCAATCTCCGTTGGTCGCTGGTTGATCATGAGCCGGCGTTATGATGCAGCCGAGGCGTACGCAGCCAAGCTTCAGAAGTCCACCAATCCGCAGCTGCGTTATGGCGGCGACGACATTGCGGGAATGGTCGCGCGCGAGCGTGGACAACTGCGCGCCGCGAACAGGATCTTCGAGCGCATCGAGTCGACGTACGGGCCGACCGATCCGATGCATCTGTTGCACGCCGACGATCTCGCACGACTCGGAGACTTCGCCGCCGCGCGCAGCGAATTCACGGCATTCGCGCGTCTCGGTCCGACCGATGGCTCACTCGCTCTGAGCGGCGACGACGCACGCGCATTCACATGGCCGCGCGCACTCGAAGCCGACGCGTTGGCGGCCTCGGGCGACACGCTGCTGTTGCGTGCGATTGCAGACTCGCTCGAGCAGGTCGGCCCCCGCAGCTACTACGGACGCGACTGGACGATCTTCCACCACGTCCGCGGCCTCATCGCGATGCAGGGCAAGCGATACGCAGAAGCCGAGCGTGAGTTCAGGGCCGCGCGCTGGGGTTACGCGGGCTGGACGCGCACGGTAGCCGAGCTGGCGCAGGCGCAACTCGAAGAGGGGCGCGCGCGCGACGCGATCGCGACGTTACGTCGCGCGTACGCGAGCGCGCCCGATGCCATGGGTCGCTACATTCCGCGAAGCGAGGTCGATCTGCGCATGTCGAACGCATTTCGCGCGGCCGGGATGGCGGACAGCGCGCGAGTGTATCGCCAGTACGTCGCGCGCGCGTGGGCGCACGCGGATCCGGAGGTGAAGCGTTTGATGGTGAAGTTGCCGGATTGATCTAGCTCTTCGCTACCGCGTCCCTCACCCCGTAAAACGCACTCGCGAGCCTGCCGATCGAGTGATTGTAGTACAGAATCAGCAGCACACCAAACGCGGCGACTATCAGCACTTCGGCGTTCATCCCGCCGCCGAGGCCGGCCCACACGAGACCGACCGCGAGCGCGAGAGCGCTGGCCAGATGTCCGACCACTGTGTACGCATTCGCCGGAACCAGCTCGACCGGATGGTCGAAGCTCCTGCGCGCGACCATCGTCGCCTTGGCGAACAGGGGGAATCCTGCGAGCCCGAGCAACGCCAGCGTAGGCAGCGTGCCCGCAATCACGAACCCGACGAGCGTGAGTCCCGCGATCGCCGCGATCACGGGATACACGCGACTCGCACGCAACAATCCGAGTCGCACGACCATCGTACGTTTCGACACCTCGTCGTCACTGGCCGCATCCTGGAATCCATTGATGAACAGGATCAGCGCCACCAGTATCGAAACCGGGATCGACGCGGCGAGCGCGAGCATCGGAATGCTTCCGACCTGAACGTACGTCGTACCGCACACGACTCCGACTCCGAATGCAAGAGCGACTGCAAGCTCGCCGAGTCCGCGATTCGCGAGTCGGAGGGGCGGGCCGGTGTAGATGAATCCGATCAACAGTCCAGCAAGCCCGAACAACAGCACGCCCGCGCGCCCGGCGATCGCGAAGTAGGCACCGATCGCCGTACTCAGCAAGCCGAACCCGAGCATCGCAACCAGCAGTTCGCCGCGCGTCGCGAGACCACGTTGCAGCACTCGCGACCCGCCGGTGAAGCCCAGTATGGGAGTGCGGTTTCTGTCATCGGCTCCGCTGACCTGATCGTCCAGATCGTTCTTGATGTTGGTGCAGGCTTGAAGTGCAACCGCCGCGATGAGCGTGAGAAATGCCCATCCCCAGTTCACGGCGCCGGTCACTGCAAAAGCCGCCGCAACTCCGACGACCACTGACGCGGCGCTCGCCGTGAGCGTGGGCCAGCGCACGATCTCCTTCCATGTGCCGAGCCGGCGAGACATCAGCGCGCGGTCGCTCGGCCTGTCCGCGGCGTCGCTGCCGAAGTCGAGGATCGACGGCGGCCGTCCCGCGACGATCTCTCCGAACACGCGATGCTTCATGAAACGCGGCGTGACTCGCACGAATGACAGAAGATCCGTTTGTCCGACCGAGTCGAGATAGCGCACGATCGACGACGTCCGCATCGTGGCCTGCTTGGCGCGCTCGCGCTCCTCGGGGTCACGCACGATTTCCGCGCGGCCGGTCAGCTCCATCTCCCAGCTCGTGTGCTCTTCACCAGTTGGCGATTCGTGCAGCAGCAGCGCAACTTCCGGCCGCGTGCTCATCTCGCGAATCTTGGGATCGGTCTTCATCGAAGCCAGATACACGATGGGGCGCGCCGCTGGATCATCCGGCAGCCAGGGCCCGGGGTGCATCATTCTGACGCGCACCTCGTCGCCCGCGTGAGTACCGACCGCAACGCGAGTCGCGGCGAGCAGGGCCGCGCGGATGCGCAGCTGTGATTCCTCTGTCGATGTAGGCGCCGGAGCCGCTGGGGCCGCCTGGGTGGGTTCGCTCATTCCTTGATGTGCTCGGTTCGTGGGGTGCCCGAGGTGGCTGGGCACTTTCGTCCCTGTAGTCTAGCACGGTCCGGAGCGATCGGGCCATATAGTCAAAAATTCGCCCTTGCACCTCACGTTACGGTAGGGTTTAGACTGACTCCGTGGCCACATTGGAACCGTTACGAGCTGGGAGGAAGGGAATGAAGGAACCGCCCTGGAAGGTCGGTGAGCTGGCCCGCAACACGGGAATGTCCGTTCGCGCCCTGCACCATTACGACGAGATCGGACTGCTCAGGCCGTCGCTCCGGACCGCGGCTGGTCACCGGCTGTACGACCGGACCGACATCGAGCGGCTGCAACAGATCCACTCCCTGCGACTGATGGGGATATCGCTGGACGAGACGAAGCGACTGCTCGACGGGGCTGCTGCTTCTCCTCGGCAGGTAATCGATCTGCACCTGGCCAGACTGCGCGAGCAGATGGCCATGCAGAAACAGCTGGTCAGACGCCTGAAGGCGCTCGCCGATCATCTGGACACCGCGAAGCCCCTCTCACTCGAAGAGCTTTGCAAAACAATCGAGGAAATGATGCGAGTCGAGAAATATTTCACCCCCGAGCAGCTGGAGGTGATGGAGCAGCGAAGAATCAGCGTCGGCGAGGAGCGTATGCACGTGGTGCGCGACGACTGGAACGAGATCATTCCGAAAGTACGGGCGGCGATGGAGAACGGCGCCGATCCCACGAGCCCCGAAGTACTGGCGCTAGCGCGGCGCTGGAAGGCACTCGTCGACGAATTCACCGGCGGCGATCCTGCAATCGCAAACGCAGTGAAGACGATGTACAACAACGACGGACCGGCGCTGCAGGAAAAGCTCGG
>DATNCZ010000316.1:0-7254 GCA_035553335.1 Gemmatimonadaceae bacterium | reverse complement strand
CTCGCCGACCAGAATCGGCTCCTTGAACAGAATCCGCTCGACCGACAGCGTTGTCGCCTGGCCGCCGGAGTGTTTCATCGCCGACAGTGCAGCGCACTTGTCGACCATGCTCATCACTACTCCTCCAAAGATCGACGGCGTACGCAGACCGTTCGCCTGGCTCGGCATCATCAGGTCCGCAATGATCGCTTCGGATTCGCGCGGGGTCTTCCCCTTCATCTGTCTTCCGTTTGTTGATGGTGCGGCCTGCATCGTCACGCGCGAGTCATCAGGCATGACGGACAGCCCTTGCCCGCGACGCAGGACGCGCGGGGTGCACATATCGCACGTATTTCACTGTCTCGTCGTAAGCAGCCGCCGAGTTGAACGCGCGAACGAGAGCGCGACGCGTGGCGGAATCGATCGGCGGATTGTCCAGCCAGTAGATGCGCGGATGCGCACCGACTGTAAATAGCGGCCATGAGCGCTGTGACTTGTCGCTCAGGGAGATCGATACAGATCCATCGGCGACGCCGCGAGCATACAGCGCGTAGTCCTTGCGAATCCAGCTGTGCGGCACCGAACGAACGACGTTGGAATCTTCCGCCGCTGAATCGCGCTGCATGTCAGCCGGAGTTGCTGCTGCACCGCTGCGGAGATCGACTGCGGTGTGTACGGTGTCATGCATATCACCCGCGGGCATCTCGTAGAACGTGCGGTGCTCCAGGAGCGCGTACGGGCCGCGCACTTCCAGCACGTCCGTCTCGCCTGAAGCGGAGATGGAGGGGTCCTGCGGTGTCTCATCCTGAGGCCCGAGTGGAGTGGCATCGGGATATGCGCGAGCGTGATGGGCCGCCATCGTCACGATGGCCGTATCGTCGTACACCAGTGTCGAGTCGTTCGACTGGAGGTCACGCACGTATACACGCTCACCGGTGAACACAGCATCGTCGAACGATCGGTCGACATCGGCTATGAACACCTCGTGGAAGCGCCCGCCGAAGTGCGCGAGCGTCATTGGCACTGCCTTGACGTGGATTCCCGTCGCGCCGCTGTGTACCCAGAAAGCCGAATCGGCTGTTGCAACCAGGAACTCGGCGTCTGGCGGATCCGGCGCGTGCGCTTTGCAGCCCATGAATCCCGCGGCCAGCACCAGCGCGAGTATGGGAAACAGGGCCGATCCGGGCCGGAGGGAGCGAATGCGTGCGTGCCGTAACATCGCGCTGAATATACTCTGAGCGCCGTCCACGCCGTAGATTTCCCGAGCCGATTCCCCTCCTGTCTCGCGCCACACCGTACCGCATGCGCCTTCTCGCTCTTCTCCTCATTCCGACGCTTGCCTGCGAGCAGGCTGCGTCGGGAACGCCGGCCCCTTCGCGTCACGCCGCGACCACAGCGACGCCGACCGCGACGGTCGCGATGGCGGAGGCCGACACGGCGCCCCGCGCTCTGGCGGGATACGCGGAAGCGATGTCGCTGCAAAAAGAACCGCGTCCGATTCGCGCGTTGTACATCAACCGGTTTGCGGCGCAGAGCAGTGCGAAGATGCAGCACCTGATCGCCGTCGCGGATTCGACGGAGATCAATGCATTCGTCATCGACATCAAGGACGAGTTCGGGCTCAACTGGCACTCATCCGACCCGTTGCTGCAACGCAACGAAGGGAGTATGAACAAGGTCGCGAATCTGCCGGCGCTGGTAGATACGCTCCGCGCGCACGGGATTCTTCCGATCGCGCGGATGGTGGTCTTCAAGGATTCGGTTGCTGCTCGCAACAATCCGGAGCATGTGATTCGGAAGGCCGACGGCACTCCGTGGCGCGACAAGAAGGGAGTCACATGGGTGAATCCGTACTCGCGCGCAATATGGGATTACAATTTCCGCGTCGCCGATGAAGCGGTGAAGATGGGTTTCGGCGAGATACAGTTCGATTACGTACGCTTCCCGGAGCCGTACAAGTCGCTGCCACCGCAGGTCTTTCCCGAGGCTGCGGGCCGCAGCAAGGCCGACGCGCTGAACGATCTTCTCAAGACCGCGCAAGCACGGTACAGAAAGATGGGCGTGCGAATGACCGCCGACATATTCGGGCTCGTCACCACGGTGCAGGGTCCGCTCGAAGTGGGCCAGGACTGGGAGAAGATATCTCCCGTAGTGGATATCGTACTGCCGATGGTATATCCGTCCCTCTATCCGCGCGGGTCGTTCGGAATCCGCATCCCGAATGCCGAGCCGCACAGGACAATCTTCATAGCCATCACGAGTGCGCGCACGCGAGACGCCAAGCTCGGCATCACCACTCCGGAACATGTACGCCCGTGGCTACAGGCCTTCACGCTTGGTGCGCCACCTTACGGACCGGCGGAGCTCGAGGCGGAGAAGCAGGCTGTGTACGATGCGGGCTACGACGGATGGGTGCTCTGGAATCCGGGCTCCAAGTACGACGAATTCCTTCCCGCGCTCGCGAAGAAGTTCGAGTCGCACAAAAAGTCACCGCCACTGCCACTCCCCCCGAAGACGCCGCTTGACTAAGTTGCGTTCAGCATGAGAACGGTTGTAACCATCGCTGGGATGCGCGGAGATCACTGCAAGCGCGCGCTCTTCACCGCACTGACTCCGATCGCGGGAATTCGATCCGCCGACGTTGCGTTGGGCCGCATCACCGTCGAACATGACGGGACGGTGACCGAGCAGGAATTGCGCGACGCCATCTCGGTCACCGGCTATGTCATCGCCGCCGTTGTCGAAGAGCGGCGCGTCCTGCCGGTAATGGATCCGTCACTGGAAGCGCACGGGATCTAGCGTTCGTTCGGAAACCGCTCCGACGGTGGAACACGCAGGAAGAAGTACATCCCCACCACCGCGATTATCGCGAACGAGAACCACTGAATCGCGTAGCTCCTGTGCGGGCCCTCATCCAGCGGTGGCGGCGGAACGCGCGGTGGTATGTTCCCGTTCGCTGCGGTACTTCCCTCCAGCACGATAACAAAGGGATAAAGTGGATACGGCACGCGCGATTTGAGTGCGCTCAGATCCAGCCACCGGAACGAATCGGGTCGTCCGGGCAAAACCGGAGATCCAGGAAGCGCCCTGAACAGAGGACGCGCGTAGCCCGTGAAATTCACCGAATCGCCCTCGCGCCAGCGCGACAGATCCACAGTCAGACCGTCGGGCGCATAGACCCAACCTCTGTTCACGAGTACAGCCGTGTCGGTTCCGGCAATGTGGAGCGGCGTCACGATGTTGATACCAGGAGAGCCGAGCCGCGTTCGATCCGCAATCTTGATCTCGTGCGCGTAGTCGTACGCACCACGCAGTGTCACGCGACGGTAATGCAGCGCTGCCGAGTCATGCGTCAGCTGCCGAACGGGAATCGGCGGCTCGGCCAGGCGCGCAATCACCTCGGCGTTCTGTGCGCGCCGTTGCGCCAGTCGCCGAAGCTGCCAGAAGCCGAGCGATGTGGTGAGTATCACAAACGCGACGGCAAGCACTGACAGGACATAATCGCGAGCTGGGCGATGCATCATCCTTCGAAGGTAGCAGCGCGGCACGACGCCCGCACGCTGGGTTGAGCTGGACCGGCGTGAACGACGTTCACAGCAGGCGCATCTGCTCGCCCAGCATGTCCGGGTCTATGGATTCCTGGCCCAGCATCTCCTGAAGATCGCGCGCGGACCGAGGGGCATGGCCGGCGAAATAATTGCTCATGTATCCGTAAATGTCCGTAACGCTGTCAGGGACGAATTCGATCGCGCCGACCCACTTTCGCAATTCGGGGGTGCGGTCCACCTGAATTCGTGAGTGATCGACGAGAAATCTGTTGGGCCCCATCCATCTGATATAGTGGAAGGCGGCCGTCGGCCGCGCCAGCAGCTCGATCATCCAGCGACGCGGGATCCACGACCCATCCACGAGCGCGACCGCAATCCCGTAGTCGCGCAGGAACGCGAGCACGCCGGGTGTCATCCAGCCACGCGCGCGAAACTCGATCGCGACGCGAATGTCGCGCGGCACACGTGGAACGAAATCGACCAGTGCGGGAAGCTCTTCCGGGCCGAAGTCAGGGCCGAGCTGCACGAGTACAGGGCCGAGTTTCTCGCGCAATTCGCGCGCCCGATCGAAGAATATGTCGATGGTACCATCGACGTCGCGCAGCCGCGCCTCGTGCGTTACCGTTTGCGGGAATTTGAGCGCGAAGATGAAATTCGCTGGCGTGCGATCGTACCAGCCGCGCACCGTTGTCGATGGGGGAACGGCGTAGAACGTCGAATCGACTTCGACTGTGGCGAACGCACGAGCGTAGGTCGGAAGAAAATCCGCCGCCCGCGTTCCGTCCGGATAGAAGACACCGGCCCACGCAGAGTAGTTCCATCCCTGCGTTCCGATGTGGAGCGTCGTCGCCATACATTGAATCGGTAGAGTAATCGAATCGCTGTCAAGATGAACACACGTCGTGTGGCATCCACCTTGCCCCTCATGTCTGCATATCGGTGTGCCGCGTAGCAGACGATCGGACGCCATTCCCATTGGAGGCAGTATGGATACCAGAAAGGACAACCCGGATAAGCACAGCTCCGTTCCGAAAAGCCCGTCCCGAATCGCAGGTGACGAAGTCGGCGAAGCTGCTGGCGGCATCTCCGGCGTCGTGGTTGGCGCGGCAATCGGGTCGGTCGGTGGCCCGGTTGGCACGCTCATCGGCGGGATTGCAGGCGCGGTCGGCGGATGGTGGGCAGGGCATGCAGTGGCCGAAGCTGCTCAGGAATACACAGTCGGCGACGATGCAGTTTATCGCAACCACTACGACAACTCGCCGGACCGGCTCGCAGATCGGGATTACGAATCCGTGAGTCCCGCATACCGGTTGGGTCATCTTGCGGCGCGCAATCCGGACTATCATGGCCGTCCGTTCGACGACATCGAAGACGAGCTGCGCCGCGGCTGGGACGGTGGTGCGAGACAGACGTACGGCGAATGGAATACCGTACGCGGCTACGTCAGGGACGCGTACGATCGCAGCGCGAGCGCGAGCGAACAGCAGCGTCTCCGCGACGAAGCAAACAACGCGGCGAACGAAGCCGACAGGCGCCTGGAAGAGTCAGGCGACATGAACATCTTCTAAGCGGAGTATACGAAGGCCAAGAACGTTCGTCATTCCCGCGAAAGCGGGAATCCATTTGTTGCCGATCCACTCTCTGCTATCATCGCATCCGAGATCGATAACATGGGTTCCCGAGGCGCGGATGCATCCGCGCCCTACAGCGGGAATGACAATCGCTGTCAGTCCTCTATCTCGCCGCCGCCCTCGGCCCATCCGCGGAATCCGCCCTTGAGCGACGTGACATGCTGATATCCCATTTGCTGCAGCGTATCGGCGGCGAGAGCGGAGCGTGATCCGCCGGCACAGTACACGACGATGGTCTTGTCGCGATCGAGAACGTCTTCGATCTTCCCTTCGAGCTGACCGCGCGGAACATGAATCGCGCCGGGTACGTGCCCGAGATTCCACTCGTTCGGCTCGCGCACGTCCAAAAAGAAAGTGCCCGGCTTCTGCCTCTCCATGATCGCGTTCGCCGCATCGATTTCCTTTATTCGCGCCTTTGCTTCTGCGACGAGATCATTGCCGCTTTTCGTCATGGTTGCTCCACGTTGAGGGTTAGTGCATCTGTGTCGAGCGTCGCGATTGCGCCAAGCGGGATCGTCCACTGATCGTCGACGTGTCCCATCGGTATTCCAGCGATGCACGGGATGTTCAAAGTGCTTGCAAATTCCGCGAGCACGTCATCGAGCGTACGTGACTGACGTGTGTCACCGGGTGATTCGTCCGCATCACAGGATGTGCAGTATCCAAATGCGATTCCAGCAAGCCCGGACAGCTCCCCCGCGAGCGAAAGCTGCGTGAGCATGCGGTCGACGCGGTACAGCCCTTCGTTGGTGTCTTCGATTACCAGAATCGCACCATCGAGATCCGGGAAGTATGGCGTACCGGCGAGCGAAGATACCAGAGAAAGATTTCCCCCCGCAAGTCTTCCGCGTACGCGACCGGCGCGAATCACCCGGGCGCCAGGCGCGGCGCCGCATGGATCTCCACCCTGAAGCAGTGCGCGCTCGAATGATGTGCGCGCGAACGGCGTGAGCGGCGTGCGCGCGTTGGGTGAATGATAAGTGACGATCTCGCACGCACGACCCATCGCCGCGTGCAATCCGGAGATGTCGGAGTATCCCATGACCGGTTTGGGATGTCTGCGCGCCGCGTCATAGTCGAGATGCTCCAGGATGCGCATCACACCGTAGCCACCCCGCAGGCACCAGATTGCGTCGACGGAATCATCGCGCAACGCCGCGTTCATGTCCGCAACGCGGTCTGAGTCCTTCGCCGCGAAATAGCTGTAGCGCGCAAGAACATGCTCACCAACTGTCGTTTCCCACCCGAACGAACGAGCAGTCTCGAGAGCAGTCTCCACATCGCCACGATCCTTCAATGGACCAGATGGTGCAACGAACGCTACCCTGGCGCCCGCGCCTGTCGTTTGAACGTGTGAAAAGCCGCGAATTGGCATGTGAATATTTGAGTGCGAGTTGGCGAACACCCGACATTACGAGACTGATCTGGCACATGCGTTGCCGGTCTTCACCGCAAAGAGCAATCAACTTCCTGGTATCACGGAGGAATCTTTTATGGCCGGCAGAGATAAGCATGATAATAATCAGAACGACTCGAACAACAGTTCTCACAAATCAAAACCAAAGGTCAGCTCGAACGGCGGAATGAACGCCTCGACAGGTTCGACGCAGGACAGGCAGTCAAGCATGGGCGGTTCGCAGGGAACCATGGACGAAGCTCGCGAGCGGGACCATGCTCGTGATCAGGCGCGGAGAAACGCATCCTCCAGTAGCTCTCGTGACGAGGGCGGCTACGGCGCGGATTCAGGGTATAGCGACGCATCATCCCGAAGCTCCAGCAGGCAAGGGCCGAACGACGAGAACGCCCGTCGGGCGAGTAGTCCCTCCAGCAGTGCTCCACATGATGGATCCGCCACGCGGTCGCCGAGTGACAGCAGTTCTTCAGGCACGCGCGATTCCGGAAATGACGCGTCACGTCGCGGTACGGGGGGCTCCGGCAGCGGCCGGACCTGATTATCCAGCTGTCGAGATCCACGAGAGGCGCGCCGACATCGGCGCGCCTCTCGCGCGTTCGGGGGCGGGATGCGAATACCTTTCGCGCATGCCGGCAATGAACACTTCCTTCGCGGCCACCATCGCCGCGACGACCCCGTGGAT
>DATNCZ010000315.1:0-4783 GCA_035553335.1 Gemmatimonadaceae bacterium | reverse complement strand
GAAGCCTGCATTCAGGCAGCCGGCGCCGGTGGTCGTGGCGCCACCCGTCGTCGCGCCCGTGGATTCGGTTACGGTTCCGCCACCCGCAAATCCGGCGGACTCGGCCTCTGCATCGGCGTACGCTGTCGAGGTGACCGCATGGAATTCGAAGGACGACGCAAACGAGACACTCGCGCGCTTTCGCGACATTCTTCCGGCCGGCACCATATCACCGGTACCGGTGGGACCCAATCGTGATAGATATTTCAAACTGATCGTCGGCGCATATCCGATGAGAAACGAAGCCGACGCCGAGCTCGCAGTGCTGCGGCACAAGAACGTTACACCGACGCCACAGCTTGGTACCGTCGTGCGCACGCCGTACGCCCTCCTGATAGACAGCTCGGCGGTTGGAAGGCCCAGCGAGCTCGTCAGAAAATATCCGGAAGCAAGAAAGTGGGGCTCGTACGTCCTCGCGCAGAAGGACGGATCGCTCAAACTCTACGCAGGCGCCTTCGAACGGCCGGAAGACGCGGCCGCGTTGATGCTGACGCTGCGTGCTGAAAAGCTCACACCTACACTCGTATATCGCACAGGGAGAACACCGTAATTGCGGTTGACCAAACTCGAGCTGCACGGATTCAAGTCTTTCGCCGATCACACTGAACTGGTCTTCGAGCCAGGAGCCACGGCAATCGTGGGCCCCAACGGCTCCGGCAAGTCCAACGTGTCGGACGCCGTGCGCTGGGTATTGGGCGAGCAGCGTGCACGTACGCTGCGCGGCGGCAAGATGGAGGACGTGATCTTCCAGGGTTCTTCCGCGCGCAAGGCGGTGAACATTGCTGAAGTGTCGCTGCATTTCGACAACGAGGACGGCGGCTTCAACGTTCCGTTCCGCGAGGTCGTCATCACGCGCCGGCTGAGCCGGTCCGGCGAGAGCGACTACTTCATCAACCGCTCACCGGCCAGACTGCGCGACATTCAGGACATGGTCCGCGGCACGGGACTCGGCGCTGATTCCGGCGTCGTGATCGAATCGCGCATGCTCGACGCCCTGCTCTCCGATCGCCCCGACGACCGTCGCGAGCTGTTCGAGGAAGCGGCTGGCATCGGTCTCTACCGCGACCGCAAGCGCAGCACGGAGCGCCGGTTGGAGGAGACCACTGTCGATCTCGCCCGACTCGGCGATCTCCTGAACGAGAAGGAGAGCCACGTTCGCTCGCTCGCCCGCCAGCGCAAGCGCGCCGAGCGACACGCGGAGCTGACGAGTCGCCGCTTCTCGGTCGACATCACGCTCGCAGCACGCGAGATGGCGGCCTGGAGCACCGAGCTGGACGAGCTTCGCGACCGGCTCGCCGCGCTGCGTGAGTCAGCGCCGACGGAGCACGAGCGTGTGTTTGCAGCAGAAGGCGCACGCGATACCGCACACGCCGCACGCGCGACCGCCGAAGGCGGCCGTAGCGAGCTCGCGCGCCTCGTTGCCGAGCAACGGGAGCGCGCACAACAGCTTCGCGGCGAGATTGCCGTCGCCGAAGAGCGTCGCCGCAACGCGGCTGCTCACCGCGAGCGTGCGGAAGAAGAGCGGCGCGAGCGCGGTGATACTGCGCAGCGTGTCGAGGCCGAGCTGTCGGAAGCAGCCGCGTCGCGCGCTCAACTCGAGGCGGACCTCTCCGCGCTCAGCGAGCAGCTGAGCGAGCGCACCACCAGCGAGGAAATCGCCCGTACGGCACTCTCGGCGGCGCGCGGCGCTGTGGAGCAGGCCGAGCGGCGCGCGCGTGAGCTGCGGGAGCAGGTCCATCGTCTGACGATGGACCGCGACGCTGCAGAGCGCGAGCGACAGGATGTGCTCCGTCGCCACGAGGCGATAAGGAACGAGCAGTTGCAGTTGTTCGATGCCGCGGAGCTCGTGGCGCGGGAAGTCGAGGATGCGCGGGTCGCGCTGGACGTGGCACGCGTTCGCGTGGTGGAGACCGCTGAAATTCGCGACTCAGCCGAAGCCGATGTTCGAGCAGCGCGCGAAGCCGATTCCGTAGCACGCAGCGATGCACTGCGCGCGGAAGAAGCGCACGCCGCGCTGGAAGGCCGTGCACACGCGCTCCAGGCACTCGAGCGCGAGCGCGTTGGCCTGGCGCCCGCGGCGGCAAAATTGCTGCGCGAACGTGGCAAGTTTGCCGACGGAGCCATTCTCGGCCCGCTCAGCGATTACATCAGTGCGGGCTCCGTTCCTGCCGCGCTGATCGAGCGATATCTGGGCGCGACCGTGCATGCGGTGCTGGTACGCGACCGTGCAGCCGCCGACACGATCCGTGCGTGGCACGTCGCCACGCAGCCGGGCCCGCTGCTGTTGCTTCCCGTCGATGCGACGTTCGCCTCGACTTCGCAGACCGCACCCGACGATCTCGCCACGCTCGTCAATGCGACCGACCCTGTAGCCGCGGGCTGGGTGCGCGCACTGCTCGGCGACGTTCGCGCGGTCGAGGAGGCCACGGCCTTCGTGGACGCGCGCGGTGCGGTATGGTTGCCAGCCAGTGTAGCTGGCCCCGGACCTCTCCGTCGTCGCGCGGAGCTCACCGATATCACGCGCGAGATGGAGACCGCGGCCGCGAACCTTCGGAACGCCGCCGCGATCGCCAGTGGTGCACGTGAAACGCTCGATGTTGCGATGCAGGCATCCGCTGCTGCCGCGGACGCTGCTGCCATCGCTGCGCGCGAGGCACGTCACGCGGAAGAGGGCGTGAATGAGATTCTGCGCCGTCATCAGCGTGCCACGCGCGAAGTAACCGAGGCCGATCTTGCGCTCGCCAAGCTCTCCGAGCGCGCCGAGGCACTGGTGCAACGCGCGACGGAGATCGATGCTGAGATTGGACGCATCAACGACGCGGTGCATGCACATGACGCGACGCTGCTGGAGCTTCGTCGTGCATTGAGCGAGGCGGAGGGTTCTCACGACCATACGCGCGAGCTGCGCACCGCGGCCCAGGTACAGCAGGCGCAGGCGCAAGCCCGGCTGCAGGTCGTCACCGACCGCGAGCGTCGTCTTCGCGAGGAAGAGACGATGGCAATATCGCGTCTCTCTGCGCTGCAGTCGGAGCTGAGCACGCTTTCGCAGGATGATGCCGCGCTCACCTCGCAACTCGCCGACTGGGCGCTCGATCTCGAAGCACGCGATGGCGTACTGCGCGATACCGAAGCCCAGTTGTCCGACGCGGAGCGTGCGGTTCGGCTGGCGGACGAGAGACTATCGGAAGCCGATCATGCGCTCGATCAGGTGCGGCGCGAGGCTGCGAATGTCTCCGATCAGCTTCATGCCGCGGAGTTGCGCTACACCGAGCTCTCCGGACGCCGGACCGCGATCCGCGAGCGACTCGAAACCGAATGGCGCCGACCGCTGGATGAATTGATGGCCGAATGCGTCCAGCTGGAAGACGAAGACGATTCGCTGCGGGCCGAAGCGGCCGATCTCCGTGCGCAGCTGGAGTCGCTGGGCCAGGTCAATCCGCTTGCGATCGAAGAGCATCAGGAAGAGAGCAAGGCCGTTGAATTCCTGCGCCAGCAGCGTGCAGATCTGGACGAGGCGCGTGCCAAGCTGCAGCAGGCGATCCGCGAGATCGATGCAACCGCGCGCGAGCTGTTCCTCACCACGTTCGTTCAGGTGCGCGAGAACTTCCGGCACATCTTCATGACGTTGTTCGGTGGCGGCGACTGCGACGTCCGTCTGCAGAATCCCGATGCCCCGTTGGACAGCGACATCGAGATCCACGCATCTCCGCGCGGCAAGAAGACGCAGCGAATCCATCTGCTCTCGAGCGGTGAGCGTGCACTCGTCGCGCTGTCCCTGCTGTTCGGCATCTTCCTCATGAAGCCGAGCCCGTTCTGTCTCATGGACGAGGTTGACGCTCCGCTGGACGATGCGAACATCGGGCGGTTCGTCCGGATGTTGAACGAGTTCAAGGCGAACACGCAGTTCATCGTGATCACGCACAACCCGCGCACCACGACCGAATCGGCTGATGCAGTGTACGGTGTAACCATGCAGGAGCCCGGCGTGTCATCCATCGTCAGTGTGCGATTGCGCGGCCCTGCGGTGGAAGAGGCGATAGCCGGATCCATACCTGCCGCAAAGGCCGAGCCGGCGACGGCTGGAGTTTAATTGACTGAACGGCGCCACGCCGTGTGCGATTCGGCGCCATACCTGAGATAGAGAGCATCATGCTTGTAGTCATGCGCCATGGCGCGCCCGCGGCGGACGTGGAGCGCGTAGTTGCGGTCATAAATGAGATGGGGTACGTCGCGCACCCGATGCCCGGTGCGCAGCGCACGGCAGTAGGACTCGTTGGCAACGATGGACGCGTCGATGCAGGTCGGATCGAAGCGTTGCCGAGTGTCGTGCGAATCATTCACGTAACGCAGCCGTACAAGCAGGTATCGCGCGAATGGCGGCCCGAGTCGACCATAGTCACCATTGCGCCCGGGGTTTCGTTCGGCGGGAAGGATGTGCCCGTGATTGCGGGACCATGCTCTGTTGAATCGGAGGCCCAGATCATTCGCGCTGCCGAGCTGGTGCGCGACTCCGGCGGAACGGCACTTCGCGGTGGCGCATTCAAGCCACGCAGCTCACCATATGCGTTTCAGGGACTCGGCGTGGAGGGCCTGAAGTTGCTTGTTCGGGCGCGCGAAGAAACCGGGCTTCCAATCGTGACCGAAGCGATGGACGATGAAGGGGCGCGACTGGTTGCAGAGCACGCCGACTGCATTCAGATAGGCGCGCGCAACATGCAGAATTATTCGCTGCTCAAAACTGTTG